>NZ_JBYHFP010000012.1:0-88077 GCF_057669885.1 Sporosarcina sp. Y1011
CTGTAGGCCTCAAGCTCGATTCAAAATCTGGACGCAATTACGCGGAGGCGTAATTGATTTTTAAAAAGGAGGTTATTGGGATGAAGAAGAAGACGACAATCCGTTTCATGGTAGGCATCACTGCAATGGTGGGTATTTTAACAGGATGCGGTGGTTCGGAGGAAGGTGGGGATCAAACAGCCTCTGCCGGAAAGAATTCAGTTGAGCTTTTAAACGTCTCATACGATCCAACGCGTGAGCTATATGAGGAGTTTAATAAAGAATTTGCTGCACATTGGAAAGATGAAACCGGCCAGGAAGTGACTATTCAGCAATCGCACGGTGGATCCGGAAAACAAGGTCGAGCGGTAATTGACGGTCTACAAGCAGATGTTGTCACACTGGCCCTTGCTTACGATATTGACGAAGTCGCCGCCGCCCGTGACCTACTAGCAGAAGACTGGCAAACTAGATTGGAAAATAACTCAACACCCTACACCTCAACGATTGTTTTCCTGGTTCGAAAAGACAATCCAAAAGGGATTAAAGATTGGGATGATTTAACGAAAAAAGATGTTTCGGTCATAACACCAAATCCGAAAACGTCAGGCGGCGCACGTTGGAATTACCTTGCGGCTTGGGCATATGCAGATAAGAAATTTAATGGAAATGAAAAGAAAGTAATAGAATTTGTCGGAGATCTCTATAAGAACGTTGAAGTACTAGATTCTGGGGCTCGAGGTTCAACGACAACTTTTGTTGAACGAGGCATCGGAGATGTATTACTAGCTTGGGAGAATGAAGCCTTCCTAACGTTAAATGAACTTGGAAAAGGTGAATTTGAAATTGTCGTCCCGTCACTTAGTATTTTAGCGGAGCCGCCAGTTGCAGTAGTGGATAAAATCGTCAAGAAAAAAGGTACAGAAGAGGTCGCACAGGCCTATCTGGAATACTTGTATACAGAAACTGGACAGGAAATTGCTGTGAAGAACTACTATCGTCCACGTGACCCAGAGATATTAAAAAAACATGCAGATTTATTCCCAGAGATTAATCTCGTTACAATTGACGATGATTTCGGTGGATGGAAAGAAGCTCAGGAGAAGCACTTTAGTGATGGAGGCACCTTCGATGAAATCTATTTACAGTAGTGAATCTACGTAATGAATCCAACAAATAAATTAGAGTGATTGAACAACATTTAATTACAGAAGTGAAGGTGAAAGAATGGCGAAGAAATGGAGATTTAAGAAACATAGTATACTGCCGGGATTCGGGCTGTCTCTCGGATTCACGACACTGTATCTCAGCTTGCTCGTTTTACTTCCGCTCTCCATGGTCTTCATTAATACATCATCAATGGGCTGGACAGATTTTTGGGCAACGGTAACAGAACCGCGCGTTGTTGCATCATACAAACTAAGCTTTGGTACCGCATTTGCAGCGGCTTGTACCAATCTGGTATTCGGTGTGTTGATAGCCTGGGTACTCGTTCGATATTCGTTCCCAGGCAAGCGAATCATTGATGGATTGGTAGATTTACCATTTGCGCTTCCTACGGCTGTTGCAGGTATCGCATTAACAACACTGTATACAGAGGACGGCTGGATCGGTCAGTTTTTATCGTTTAAAGTAGCGTTTACGCCGCTCGGTATTACGATTGCCTTAACATTTATCGGCTTGCCATTTGTGGTACGGATGGTACAGCCGGTTCTTCAAAATCTTGAAGCGGAAATGGAAGAGGCATCTGCTATTTTAGGCGCGAATCGCTTTCAAACGTTTGCTCGAGTGATTGTTCCAGAAATTTTGCCAGCAGCGCTGACAGGTTTTGCTTTGGCATTTGCCCGCGCGATTGGTGAGTATGGTTCTGTCGTGTTCATAGCAGGTAATATGCCGATGAAGACTGAGATAACACCGCTTATTATTATGACAAAACTGGAACAATATGATTATGCTGCTGCGACAGCAATTGGGGCAGTCATGCTCGTTTTCTCATTTGTGCTATTACTATTTATTAACGGAGTACAATGGTGGACAAATCGGAAATTAGTTCATAATTAGGAGGGGATTCCATGGCAGAACAAATTCAGATGCAGTTGGGTAGTAAGAATGTGAGTAAACGGACTACAGAAGAACAGCCTTGGATTCGAATTCCACTAATTGCGATTGCGCTTGGATTCTTATTGTTATTTCTGGTATTACCGCTTGTCGCCATCTTTATAAAAGCTTTTGAAAAGGGAGCAGGCGTCTATTTAGCTGCAATTTCAGATCCTGACGCACTTTCAGCAATCAAATTAACGTTGCTTGTCGCCATACTTACAGTGCCACTGAACGCGATTTTTGGACTTGCGGCCGCATGGGCAATTACTAAGTTTGAATTTAAAGGTAAAAGCCTTTTAATCACACTGATTGACTTACCGTTTGCGATTTCACCGGTTATTGCAGGTCTCGTTTTCGTTCTATTATTCAGTGCGCATGGGTTGTTCGGTGAATTTTTATTTCAAAATGATATTAAAATTCTTTTCGCCGTTCCGGGCATTGTGCTTGCCACATTGTTCGTCACATTTCCGTTTGTCGCACGTGAACTAATCCCACTTATGCAGGCGCAAGGCTCGGCAGAAGAAGAGGCCTCCTTAACACTGGGAGCGGGGGGGATGAAAACATTCTGGCATGTCACGTTACCGAATATTAAATGGGGATTATTATACGGAATTATACTTTGTAGTGCGCGCGCAGTCGGTGAATTTGGTGCTGTCTCGATTGTTTCGGGGCATATTCGCGGTCTTACGAATACGATGCCATTACATATTGAAATTTTGTACAATGAATATCAATTTTCGGCGGCGTTCGCTGTTGCATCTCTTATGTCCATTTTAGCAATTCTAACGCTCGTCTTGAAGAATTTCATTGAATGGAAAACAAGTAAGCAGGGATAGAAAAGGAGGTCTCTACATGAGTATTAAAATAGAAGAAGTGTCAAAGAAGTTTGGCTCGTTTGATGCGTTAAAAGATATTAACCTTGACATAAAAACAGGAGAGCTCGTGGCATTGCTTGGACCATCTGGATCGGGTAAAACGTCGCTACTGCGCATAATTGCAGGCCTTGAGGAGGCGGATCATGGTGTCGTGTTATTCGGTGAGGAAGACATGACCCATATTCGCACGACCGAACGAAAGGTCGGCTTTGTTTTTCAGCATTATGCCCTGTTTAAACATATGACGGTTTTTGAAAACGTGGCATACGGATTGAAAGTGCGACCCAAAAAAGAACGTCCGACTAAAGCTGAGATTACTGCGAAAGTGAATGAATTGCTTGGGCTTGTGAAGTTAGACGCATTTGCTAAGCGTTATCCATCCCAATTATCGGGTGGGCAAAGGCAGCGTGTTGCACTAGCCCGAGCGCTTGCAGTGGAACCGAAAGTACTATTGTTAGATGAACCCTTTGGTGCGCTCGATGCAAAAGTACGGAAAGAACTGCGACGTTGGTTGCGTAGATTGCACGATGAATTTAATATTACGAGCATCTTTGTGACGCATGATCAGGAAGAGGCGCTTGACGTGGCGGACCGGATTGTTGTTATGAATGAAGGGAAGATTGAACAAATTGGCACGCCAGAAGAAGTTTATGATCATCCAAATAGTCCATTTGTCTATGATTTCCTAGGAAATGTGAACTTATTCCATGGGCGACTGCAAAATGGCAAGCTCCTCAATGTCCATGTCGATATGGGTGCGGCTGACCTAGATAGTGCTGAAAACAAGCTGGCTGTTGGTTATGTTCGGCCACATGATGTGACGATTGAGCGAGAGGGAACAGATACGGAAGCGGTTAAAGCGAAAGTTATCCATGTACATGTCGTGGGGCGCACTGTCCAAGTTGAGCTAAAACGACATGATAACGATCAATTTCTCGAAGCCGAATTGACGAAAGAGAGATACAGGGAGCTTAATGTGAAAGCAGGTGAAGATGTTTATATCAAACCGAATCAGCTGCGTGTTTTCATTCCGGAAGACTTCTCGATTTAGGTTTGCTCGCAGATTGAGCCCGACTTGTAGAGTATATTTTGATTGCTTTGGATTGAACAACTTCTATACCATTATCGGAATGTCTAAATAAGTAGGGATGCGACGAAGTCGCATCCCTACTTATCATTTTCGGTAATCGTATGGTGGTTGTTCATCCGTCGCTCTCAAAAAGTACTCTACAAGTAGTGCCGAAGCTTTTTGGGATGAAAGAATAGATTGCTTTTCACCTGGAGAAAAGCGGCCAAAGATAAAGTTTTGGCTGCTCAAGCCTTCTACTATTGTGTCTCTATTTTTATTTTTTTCTTATAAAGTAAAGCAGAGAATCCAATGTATAACGTGCAAGAGTGCCCGAAATTCCATCTTCGGGCACTTACACTCTTTATAGAAGCTCATCTATTCTTTTCTTTAAAAGTATCTGCATTTTTCACTTGAATATTATAGGAACGCGGTAGGCTAATATTCACAACAGGATTAGCGTAAAGAGTGTGTCTAGAAGTGACGAAGTCACTTCTAGACACACCTGCCCCTCGGTAAAACGGTCATGATTAATTAGCCGAAAGCGGGCCGGAAATAGTCCAGTGAAATGGTGATTTTCAGGTCTTCTTGCTACCTAACAATTTCAAATACCTAGCGATCCAAACAACTTTACACGTAGTGCTCATTGTATAGTTATTCCTCCTTCACATCTATATATAATCAAATATTCACAATAGACTAATATAATTGACTGTACTGCTTTCCCAACATAAACTTAATGAAAACGTTTCTCTTTCTGGAATCATATAATAGAGGTAAAACAACTGCAGTCATTCAATGCTTTGGTACTATGCAACCGTTCCCGACAATCAAAAGGGGGTTTTTTGATTGAAGAAAAATGTATCATAAATAATCCTTAAACGGAGGGGTGTAGTCAATGATCAGGAACTTCAAAGATCGCATCAATGAACTTGAAGGGGAAGAGTTTCCGTCAAAGACCTATCGGAAAATGGTACTACAACCGGCTTATGATGAAGCGAAGAAATACTTCCTTCGTTCAATGATCCAAATCCATGCGGCGCATTTGAAGATGTTGGAGGAGCAAGGGATTGTTAGCCCGGAAGATGCGATCGTGATTGGAAAAGCGGTCCATGCGCTGGACGTGAATTATTACAGCACGGATCATTACAATCCATTGTTTGAGGATCTATTTTTTCGCATTGAACACGATTTAATAGAGGACGCTGGGGAGATTGCGGGTAATTTACATATTGCCCGCAGTCGGAATGATATGGGAATCGCGATTTATCGCATGACGTTGCGTAAAAAGCTGCTTGAACTAATGAGTGAGATGCTTGCTTTAAAAGATGCGCTGATAGAGTTTTGCGAAGAGCATATCGATACGGTCATGATTGGCTATACACACACACAACAAGCGCAGCCGACGACGCTCGCTCATTATTTGAAGGCGGTCATTGATCAATTAGGTAGAGATTTTAAGCGTGTTCAATCGGCATTTGGAACGGTAAACCGCAGCAGTATGGGGGCGGCGGCATTGACGACCACAGGATTTGACATCAGTCGTGAACGGATGAGAGATTTACTTGCCTTTGACGATATTATTGAAAATTCGTGGGATGCCGTTGCTGGTGCAGACTATATTACAGAATCCGCCAGTGCGGTCCAACTTTCCGCACTGAATCTGGGGCGCACGGTTCAAGATTTCTTGACGTGGGCGACACAGGAATTCAACGTTTTCACTCTAGCGAATCCGTATGTTCAAATCAGCTCGATCATGCCGCAAAAGCGCAACCCCGTTTCGATTGAGCATATGCGCTCATTGCTGTCAGCGGTCGTTGGGGATGCAAATACGGTTCTGACGATGGTTCATAACACGCCGTTCGGAGATATTGTCGATACAGAGGATGATATGCAACCATTTCTATGGAAAGCAATTGACCGCCTGATTGGTATTTACCAGTTGTTTGGCAGTGTTGTACTGACGATGCACGTCAATAAGCAAAAATTGCTCGAACGGGCGGAGGGCAGTTTTGCAAATGTGACGGAGCTTGCGGATACACTCGTTCGTTCAGAAGGAATTACGTTCAGACAATCACATCACATCGTCAGTAATTGCGTGAAAGCATTGATGAATGCGGGCCAAGAATCGTTAATGAGCTTAACGTGGCAGGTAGCGAATGAACAGGCGCTCCTTATATTAAATAAAAACCTTAAAATCTCAGTAGAAGACTTCAATGCAACACTGCGGCCGGAGCATTTCATAGCGATTCGGACAATTTACGGGGGACCTTCTGCAGAAACGATGAAAGCTTCCCTTGAACAATCCAGGATATTTGCAAAAGATGCTATGCAATGGCTAAACGAAAAAGAACGAGCAATCCTTGATGCCGAAATTCAGTTGGAGACATTTAAAACTGACTGGAGTGAGGCATGATGGATGAAGTGATTGTCGCAATCGACGGGGGTGCTACGAAAACAGCGTTAACCGTTCGAAAAAGTACGACTACTTTACTAGAATTAATAGGGGAAGGCACTAACTACCAGACGTCGGGCGAGGAAAAAGTGAGAGAAGTTCTCACGGGTTTATTGGCAGAAGTGCGAAAGACTCTCCCCGATTTGCAAGTGACAATCGCAGTTTTTGCAATCGCGGGTATTGATTCAAAACCAGATGAGCAAATTGTACGGGGAATTGTGGAGGAAGTGATTCAAACACAGGGGCTGCGCGTAGGGAAATTGATTGTCGAAAATGATGCACAAGCTACGATGCTTGGAGCAACAAAGGGGGAACCCGGCGCCCTACTCATTTCAGGGACAGGCTCAATTGCGTTTGCACATAACGGAAAAGGTGAAATTGTCCGGTCCGGGGGCTGGGGTCACCGCGCGGGGGATGAAGGAAGTGGATACTGGATTGGCCGTGAAATATTGCGTGCGCTTTTCAGAATGGAAGATGGAAGAGGTTCATTTACTTCATTGAAAAAGGAAGTATTGAAAGAGTTGAAGTTGAATTCCGTTCAAGACGTTGCCGGATGGCTATTTAACCCAGATTACACTGTAGATAAAGTCGCTTCGCTTTCACGTGTTCTTTCTCAGTGTGTACAGCAAGGGGACGAAGTGGCAGTGGAAATCATGAAGGGAGCGGCAATCGAGCTTGCTAGATTGGTTTGGTCAGTAGTACGCAAAAGCGGCCTAGAAAACATGAAATGCACTGTATATTTGAATGGCGGCGCTCTTATCCATTCCGATAGACTCATCAATGAACTCAAAAAACATGTAGATGCAGCGTTACCCAGGTGTACGCTTGTAGTTTCGAAAAAAGATCCGATTGAGTTTATTGTAGAGCGAGGTTGGATGGGGTTGAGTGGGTAACGGTTACAAAAGGAGTTACCGTATTGAACTTAAGCTTTTATCAGTATAGTAAAGAACGCCATTTCACGAGTAGAAAAGGTTTTCTCATCTGTGGTGCATTTGTATGATTTTTACGTTTTGTAATGAGTTCCTTCTATATGACTGTCGAAAAACTAACCAGGTATGGGCGGGATACCCTATAAGAGTCTGTTCACTTCGGCGACAGACGAATTGTCTGGCGGCCAAATGCAACGCGTCTGGATCGCGATGGCCTTAACGCAAAAAAACCATTTATATTGTTAGATGAACCGACTACTTATCTGGATATTTATTACTAATACGAGTTATTGGAATTGATCAAGGGCTTGAATCGTGAACACGACATGTCGATTGTCATGGTTTTACACGATATCAATCAAGCGATCCGTTACAGTGATATCATTATTGCGATGAAAGATGGACAAATTGTGTCTAAAGGAACACCGAGTGAAGTCATTACTGTGCAAACTGTAAAAGAGATTTACGGTGTTGACGTAGTCGTGAAGAATGATAAAGAAACAGGGATGTATATCATTCCTATAGGGATTTAAATTGTATGGGCGACTGTTGCTCGCCAAAGTAACCACTCTAGGAAATACTTCTGGAGTGGTATTTTTATTGTCTAGATTTCAGCCGATAGCTTTCTGAGCCCACTGGAAAAGTCATAATATATGGGGATGAATTAGATATCCCGCTAATACCGCTTCAGCGCTTCGTGGTAGCCGAAGCCGCGCCTTCGCTGGATAGTCTTTGTAAGAAGGTGTATTTCGTTATCGGGGATTAAATCTGCAACTTGTGAGAATTCCTTCTACGAATAAAATTATCGTGAAATAGTAACCGAGATATAATTTCATTCTATATATCTCAAAATCAGTATATAATCCACACCCTGAATTGCACTCCCTCAATAATGAACACCCTAGCGAAGGCGCGGCAAAGGGGTAGCCGAAGCCATGAGACTGGATGCGAAGCGTTAATCCAGGCTCATGGCCAGAGGCATCCCCAAAGCGCCAAGCGGTCTATAATCCACACGCCGAATTACAACTCACTCTCAATAATGTGCACCCTAGCGCAAGCGCGACAAGGGGTAGCCGAAGCCATCCCCAAAGCGCCAAGCGGTCTATAATTCACACACCAAATTGCAACTCACTCTCAAAAATGTGCACCCTAGCGAAAGCGCAAAAAAGGGTAGCCGAAGCCATGAGCCTGGATGCGAAACGCTAATCTAGGCTTATAGCGAAAAGCATCCCAAAGAGCCAACAAATCTACAATCCACACACTAAATCACAACTCTCTCAATAATTTACAATCCCAGGAATTTGAGTTTTTATACTTCTAGAAAAGCACCCATCGCGGAAGAAATCATTGAAAACTGAATTCGTGAAAAATAAAATAAAAGTTTTAAAAATGTGCTATATGCGATATATCGCGCTATAGCAGGCGTGAAAGCGGATACATAAAAATTCATTATTTGTAATTAGCTAATAATTTTAAAAACACTGTTGACTCCAGTGGATATACATTATATGATGACATCAATCCAATTCAGTTCGTGATTCATTTCACAAACTACATAACCTAGACAGCAAGAAAAACAGACGTACCACATGTAAGTGATTTGACAGGGAGTGAACACAAATGGAAAAACCAATGAGAAGTGACATGATTAAAAAAGGTGTAGATCGTGCACCACATAGAAGTCTACTGTATGCTACGGGCGTTAGAATGAAAGATATGCACAAACCTTTCATCGGTGTTTGTAACTCCTATATTGATATTATTCCAGGCCATATGCATTTGAACAAATTCGCAGAAGTCGTCAAAGAAGCAATTCGTGAAGCAGGAGGTATCCCGTTCGAGTTCAACACAATCGGTGTTGACGATGGGATTGCAATGGGACATATCGGAATGCGCTATTCATTGCCAAGCCGTGAACTCATCGCTGACTCAGCAGAAACGGTTATCAACGCTCACTGGTTCGACGGCGTGTTCTACATTCCAAACTGCGACAAAATTACGCCAGGCATGTTGATGGCAGCAGTTCGAACGAACGTCCCATCCGTATTCGTCTCAGGCGGACCGATGGAAGGCGGCGTATCATCAGATGGTAAGCCTCTCTCACTCGTATCCGTATTCGAAGGTGTTGGTGCTTACAAACAAGGTACGATGACAGCTGAAGAGCTGCTAGACATTGAACAGAGTGCATGTCCTACATGCGGATCTTGTTCAGGAATGTTCACAGCGAATTCCATGAACTCGTTAATGGAAATGCTGGGAGTGACAGTTCCGGGTAACGGAACGATCGTTGCCACTTCGGATGAACGACATAGACTCATTAAAGAAGCAGCGGAACACCTTGTTCGCATGGTGAAAGAAGATGTTAAACCGCGTGACATTATAACGAAAGAAACAATCGATGATGCATTTGCACTTGATATGGCAATGGGCGGTTCTACAAACACAGTCCTCCATACACTGGCAATCGCACACGAAGCAGAAATCGAATACGATGTTCGTGATATCAACAAAGTTGCTGAACGGATTCCGTATTTATCCAAAATTAGTCCATCCTCTGACTACACAATGCATGACGTTCATCTTGCGGGCGGTGTCAGTGCAATTATTAAAGAGCTCTGTGAAATCGAAGGAGCCGTCAGTCCAAACCGGATGACGATTACTGGTAAATCGCTTTATGAAAACGTAAAAGATTCACATATTCTCAACGATGAAGTCATTCGACGTCATGATAATGCATACAGTCCTGTAGGTGGTTTGTCTGTCCTATTCGGCAATATCGCACCAGACGGCGGTGTCATCAAAGTAGGAGCCGTTGATCCTTCCATTAAAGAGTTCCGAGGTAAAGCCATTGTGTTTGAATCTCAGGAAGATACGCAAGAAGGCATCGACAACGGAACGGTAAAAGAAGGCGACGTTGTTGTAATCCGTTATGAAGGTCCAAAAGGTGGACCGGGAATGCCGGAAATGCTTGCACCAACTGCAGCGATTGCAGGACGTGGGCTGGCAACCAAAGTTGCACTCATTACAGACGGACGATTCTCAGGAGCGTCCCGTGGTATCTCGATAGGCCATATTTCACCGGAAGCGGCTGAAGGTGGACCAATCGCGTTAGTCGAAGATGGTGACATCATCAATATCGATTTAACAAACCGAACAATTGAACTCGAAGTCTCTGACGAAGAATTAGAAAAACGTAGAGCAAACTTAAAACCATTCGAACCTAAAATTAAAAAAGGCTATTTGGCCAGATATTCAGCGCTTGTCACATCTGCAAGTACAGGCGGCGTCATGAAAATCTAATAGATTAAAATCAATGATGGGGCAAAAGTAATTAGAACCTGTATTCCCAGAGAGTCGGTACCGCTGGAAGCCGACAATACACCTAATTGCGACATCACCCCGGAGTGGATTGCTGAAAGTTAAGTAGGCAATCCCGGGCGCAGAGAAATCGGTGCTCGTTATATAAAGAATAGACCTAGTCTATTCACGAGACAGCTAGATTGCTGTGAACAAGGGTGGTACCATGAAAAGTTTTTTCATCCCTATGTAAAGAAGAGTTTCTTTGCGTGGGATGAAAAGACTTTTTTTATTGAAAACAAAGAGCGGCCGTATAGATGCAAGCCCGAGCATTCGGCCATTCGTAGATTGGATAACAAAAGTAAAAGTAAGGAGGAGTTTACAGATGAATGCTGAAGTTCAAACGAAGCAAGCAATACAGGAAATGGAGCTAGAAACTGTATTTGAACCACAACCGATAGAAAAAGTGAAAGATGGGTCAGCTGTTCTTATTCAAGCCTTAATAGACCAAGGTGTCGAAGTGATTTTCGGCTACCCTGGAGGGGCAGTTCTCCCAATTTATGATGCATTGTATCAAAACCCCATTTCCCACGTGCTTGCACGTCACGAACAAGGCGCGATTCATGCGGCTGAAGGGTATGCACGTGTTTCAGGAAAACCCGGAGTTGTCATCGCCACATCCGGACCGGGAGCGACGAACTTGGTAACAGGAATTACGGATGCAATGATGGATTCATTGCCACTTGTCGTCTTCACGGGTCAAGTAGCAAATACAGTCATCGGGACGGATGCTTTTCAAGAAGCGGATATTATCGGAATCACACAGCCAATCACAAAGCATAATTATCAAGTGAATGATGTAGCCGACTTCCCAAGAATTATCAAAGAAGCTTTCCATATTGCATCAACAGGACGTCCGGGACCAGTACTTGTGGATGTTCCAAAGAATATTGCAACTGCACTCTTCATCCCAACCGATGACATGAATATTGAAGTGGATTTACCGGGTTACCAGCCGACAACGACTCCGAACTTTTTACAAATACAAAAGGCGGCAGAAGCTATCTCCAAGGCGAAAAAACCTCTTATCCTAGCGGGTGCGGGTATCCTACACGCTCAGGCGATGGACGAATTGGTGGAACTGGTGGAAAAACATCAAATTCCAGTTACAAATACACTTTTAGGTCTTGGCGGTATCCGAGGTGACCATGAACTATTCCTCGGAATGGCTGGTATGCATGGAACGGTTACATCCAATATGGCCATTAATCAGTGTGATGTACTGATCAATATCGGCGCACGTTTCGATGATCGACTAACAGGAAATCTTGAAACATTCGCTCCGAACGCAAGAATCATCCATATTGATATTGATCCTGCTGAAATCGGAAAGAATGTACCAACAGAAATCCCAATCGTAGCCGATGCAAAAGAAGCGTTGCAAGCATTATTGAAACAACAATTTGATTCTCCAGATACAGAAAACTGGTTCAAATATTTGAAAGATTCAGCTGAACAGTATCCGTTATGGTACGAAGAAGATGTTGAAGGCGCTGTTCTTCCACAACAAGCACTTGAAATCATCCACAGAGTTACAAAAGGGGATGCAATCGTTACAACAGACGTCGGGCAGCATCAGATGTGGACGGCGCAATACTATTCACTGAACAATCCGGATCATTGGGTGACATCTGGTGGTCTCGGTACAATGGGCTTCGGCTTCCCAGCTGCAATTGGTGCACAAATCGCCAAACCGGATGCACGCGTACTTGCAATTGTTGGAGATGCTGGTTTCCAGATGACGGCTCAGGAGTTGTCTTTGTTACAAGAAATGCGGATACCGGTCAAAATCATCATACTCAACAATGGCTGTCTCGGAATGGTACGTCAATGGCAAGAAACGTTTTACGAAAGCCGCTATTCACAGTCATTGATACCAGTTCAACCTAACTTTGTGAAATTAGCAGAAGCATACGACATTAAAGGCTATCGGATAGACACATTGGAAGAGGCAGAGGCGGTATTCCAAGAAGCACTGCTTTCTGATGAACCCGTCCTCATCGATTGCCGCGTGAAACAGCTGGAAAACGTCTATCCTATGGTTGCACCTGGTAAAGGATTACATGAGATGGTCGGGGTGAGAAAAAAATGAGAAGAGTTATTACTGTAACAGTTATCAACCAAAGTGGCGTGTTAAACCGTGTGACCGGCTTGCTGATGAAAAGGCAGTTCAATATTGAAAGCATGACAGTCGGTCACACCGAAATTCCTGGCAGATCAAAAATGACGTTCATCGTGAATGTGGAAGATGAACAGAAAATTGAACAGCTTGTCAAACAACTGCAAAAACAGATTGATGTCCTTAAAGTCAATGACATCACAGACAAAGCAATTGTCATGCGAGAGCTGGCGCTGGTGAAAGTCATTTCACCGCCACATGTCAGAAGTGAAATGAACAGCATCATCGAACCATTCCGGGCGACAGTCATTGACACTGGGAAAAACGTCGTAACGTATCAAGTGACTGGTAATCCAGAGAAAATTGAAGCATTTATCGACCTCCTTAAACCCTATGGCATTAAGGAATTAACACGAACGGGTGCCACGGCATTTGTTCGGGAAACACAAAAAATCCAATCACCCCAGCTATCTATTTTAAAGTAAGAAAAGCGCAGGGCGGTTGGAGTGTAGACAGCAATACAAACTAAAAACTATAAACCCACTATTAGGAGGAAAACAATTATGGCTAAAATGTATTATAACCAAGATATCAACGAAGGACTTTTGAAAGATAAGCTTATTGCAATCATCGGATACGGATCACAAGGTCACGCACATGCACAAAACTTGAATGACTCTGGATTCAATGTAGTTGTCGGCGTTCGCGAAGGAAAATCATTTGATCAAGCAAAACAAGACGGACTAAACGTGTTGACTGTTCGTGAAGCTGCTGAAAAAGCGGACGTTATCATGATCCTACTTCCGGATGAAAGACAGAAGCAAGTCTATGATGCAGAAATCGAGCCAGCACTTACAGCAGGGAAATCACTTGTTTTCGCACACGGATTCAACGTACATTTCGATCAAATCGTTCCACCAGCAGATGTTGACGTATTCCTAGTTGCACCAAAAGGACCTGGACATCTCGTTCGTAGAACATTCGAAGCAGGCGCAGGCGTTCCAGCATTGTTCGCAGTGTACCAAGACGTTTCTGGTCAAGCAAAAGACGTAGCTCTTGCTTATGCAAAAGCAATCGGTTCTGCACGCGGCGGAGTTCTTGAAACAACATTCAAAGAAGAAACTGAAACAGACCTATTCGGAGAACAAGCGGTACTTTGTGGTGGATTGACTTCACTTGTCAAAGCAGGATTTGAAACACTAGTAGAAGCGGGTTACCAACCAGAACTTGCTTACTTCGAAACATTGCATGAAACAAAACTAATTGTTGACCTTATGTATGAAGGCGGAATGGCAGGAATGCGTTACTCAATCTCAGATACAGCTGAGTGGGGAGATTTCGTTTCAGGACCACGTATTGTTGACGCAGATACAAAAGCACGCATGAAAGATGTACTGACTGATATTCAATCAGGTAAATTCGCGAGAGATTGGATCGCAGAAAACGAAAACGGCCGTCCGAACTTTAACAAGTTTGAGGAAACTGAAGCACAGCACGAAATTGAAGTAGTTGGTAAAAAACTTCGTGCGATGATGCCTTTCGTTAATGAAGGTGCGAAATCAAAAGAGGAAGAAGTGGTGGGTAGTGCGAAAAATTGACATATTCGACACAACTCTTCGGGACGGTGAACAATCTGCCGGTATTAATCTAAACACCGCAGAGAAGTTACAAATTGCACGACAGCTTGAAAAATTCGGGGCAACAATCATCGAAGCAGGGTTTCCTGCTTCATCCCCGGGTGATTTCGAAGCGGTACAACGTATTGCAAACATAGTGAAAAAATCAACGGTAACTGGTCTTGCCCGCGCAATGAAAAGCGATATTGAAACATGTTGGGACGCACTTCGTGGTGCAGAAGAACCCAATCTTCATGTATTTTTAGCAACTTCACCTATCCATATGGAATATAAACTTCAGAAGACACCGGACCAGGTCGTCGATATTGCAGTAGAAGCTGTGAAATACGCACGCAAGTTTTTCCCTCGTGTTCAATGGTCTGCGGAAGATGCAACCCGCTCCGATCGCGATTTCCTAGTCCGCATCATCAATCAAGTAATTGCGGCGGGTGCAACAGTTATTAATATCCCAGATACAGTCGGCTATGCTACACCTCAAGAATACGGGGCGTTGTTCAAGTACTTGAAAGAAAACGTGACAGGTATCGATAAAGTGAAGCTTTCCGCACATTGTCACGATGACTTAGGATTCGCAGTTGCGAACTCAATCGCAGCGATTGAAAATGGTGCCGATCAAGTTGAAGGTACAATCAATGGAATCGGAGAGCGTGCAGGAAATGCAGCGCTTGAAGAAATTGCAGTCGCTCTACATATCCGCAAAGATTTTTATGGATTGGAAACAGGCATTAATTTACAAGAAATCAAACGCACGAGCCAGCTAGTTAGCCAGTTGACAGGCGTTGTTATTCAGCCAAACAAAGCGGTTGTTGGTAAGAACGCATTCGCGCACGAGTCAGGTATTCACCAAGATGGCTACTTAAAAAATCGTGAGACTTATGAAATTATTACGCCAGAATTAATCGGCGGTAAAACTGAACCACTTGCACTCGGTAAACACTCCGGCAGACATGCATTCAGCGACCGTGCCATTTCAATGGGCTTCGATCTAGACGCTGATAAGTTAAATGAGGCATTTGTAGAATTCAAGAAGCTTGCGGATCGTAAAAAGGAAATTACAGAAGATGATCTATTTGTATTGTTTACAGATCAGCAAATTCAAAATAATGATATACCTGTTTATAAACTTGTTGATGTTCAAGTGCAATATGCAACTGCGAATGTCCCAACAGCTACGGTTACAGCGGTAAACCCAAATAGGGAAACAGTGACTGCAACGGCAACGGGTTCGGGATCAGTTGAAGCTATTTTCAATACGTTGGAAATGCTTGTTGACGGTAAAGTTCATATTCTTGATTATCGTGTTACCTCCATTGGAAAAGGACGCGATGCACTTGGTGAAGCAGTTGTTAATCTAAGTATCAATGGTGAAGTATCCATTGGGCGTGATGTTGCACAGGACGTGTTGGGCGCATCGGCAAAAGCCTACTTTAATGCGATCAACAGGCAATTGATTCAACAGGATTCAAAAACAAAAACAAAAGTTAATGTTAATTAACTAACTATATCGAAGACATAGATAAATTTAAAAAACAGCGGAAGCACGTTGTTGTAAGTAAGAATTTTCAAATAGTGTAAGTTTCGTAAACAGATTGAAAACAATAAGGAGGAGAAGTTCTATGGAGAAGAAAATAACAGTATTACCAGGTGACGGAATTGGTCCAGAAGTGACAGAAGCGGCAGTGAAGGTACTTGAAGTAATTGCAAGACGTTTTAAACATACATTTAACGTAGAATACGGTGTAATCGGCGGCGCTGCAATCGATAAACATCAAAATCCACTTCCGGATGAAACAATAGCTCTTTGTGAAGCGAGTGACGCGATTCTTCTCGGTGCGGTAGGCGGTCCTAAATGGGACCAAAACCCTTCAGCATTACGCCCTGAAAAAGGTTTGCTTGCCATTCGTAAACGCTTTGACTTGTTTGCCAATTTACGTCCAGTCAAAGCAATTCCATCCCTACTCCATGCTTCTCCTCTAAAAGAAGAAGTGGCAAAAGATGTTGATATGATGATTGTACGTGAACTGACTGGCGGTTTGTACTTCGGAGAACCAAGTCGTCGTACAGCAGAAGCAGCAGTGGATTCATTAGTTTACACACGCGAAGAAATTGAGCGGATTGTCGTCAAAGCATTTGAAGTCGCTCGCTTACGCAGAGGGAAAGTAGCTTCTGTTGATAAAGCGAATGTGCTTGAAACGAGTAAGTTATGGCGTGAAGTTGTTGAAGAGAAGAAAAAAGCATATCCCGATATCGAAGTGGAGCATATGTTAGTCGATTCAACAGCAATGAAACTAATTACAAATCCAGCAGCATTTGACGTTGTCGTAACTGAGAATATGTTTGGTGACATCCTAAGTGATGAAGCATCTGTCATTACGGGTTCACTTGGCGTTCTACCGTCAGCAAGTATCCGTTCGGATGGTTTCGGTCTTTACGAACCGGTTCATGGTTCTGCACCAGAAATTGCAGGACTTAACATGGCAAACCCTGCCGCGGCTATTCTATCTGCTGCAATGATGTTGAGGTATTCATTCAAGATGGAAACGGAAGCATCAGAAATTGAAAAAGCGGTTAACACGGTATTCGAAGATGGGTTCTTCACAGCTGATCTTGCGGCTTCGGGGCAACGCGTGTTATCTACAAAAGAATGGACAGAAAAAGTAATCGACGAACTGGATACTCAATTCGTCTCGAATAGCATTATGTTCTCATACGTTTAACTTAATTAGCCCAACGCATCATTAATGAGAGAGGAAGGGGTGTCATATGGTTAAGAATATCATCGAAAAAATCTGGAACCAGCATATCGTCTATGAAGAAAAGGGGAAACCAGATTTACTCTATATCGATCTTCATTTATTACATGAAGTGACTTCTCCGCAGGCGTTTGAAGGACTTAGACTTGCCAATCGGACTGTGCGCAGACCTGATCTTTGCTTTGCGACGATGGATCATAACGTACCAACACGTAACCGCGATGCAATCAAAGATCCGATTGCACGGAAACAAATCAACACATTGCAAACGAATTGCGACGAATTCGGAATCCCGCTTGCAAACATGGATCACCCCGACCAAGGCATTGTCCATATTATCGGGCCGGAACTGGGACTTACACAACCTGGAAAAACAATCGTCTGTGGCGATAGCCATACATCTACACATGGCGCATTTGGTGCAATTGCTTTTGGAATCGGCACGAGTGAGGTAGAGCACGTACTTTCAACGCAAACATTGTGGCAAGCAAAACCGAAAACAATGGAAATCCGCATTAACGGAAAACTTGGTTTCGGTGTTACTGCAAAAGATGTTATTTTAGCGATTATCGCAAAATTCGGTATCGATATGGGAACTGGACATATTGTTGAGTTTACGGGAGAAGCCATTCGGAATTTGACGATGGAAGAACGTATGACGGTTTGTAATATGTCGATTGAAGCAGGTGCGAAAGCCGGTTTGATCAGCCCTGATGAAACGACAATCGCCTACTTGAAAGACCGTAGATATGTTCCTGAAGGCCAAGATTTTGAAGAAGCGGCGGCGCATTGGCTGTCCCTTGCAACAGATGAAGGTGCATCCTACGATACGATTCTTGAGATAAATGCGGATGAAATTGAACCGTTTGTCACATGGGGAACAAATCCTTCAATGGGATCGGGTATCTCCGCACGCGTACCTTATGCAAAAGACTATGCAGTGGAGTCAGACAAAGAGGCTTTGAAACAAGCACTGGCGTATATGGGCCTTAAAGAAGGAATGCCACTGAAATCCATTGACATCCAACACGTTTTCATCGGTTCTTGTACAAACGCGAGATTGAGTGATCTACGCGCAGCTGCAAAAGTGATTGAAGGGAAGAAAGTACATCCTTCTGTCACGGCAATCGTTGTACCCGGATCACGCACCGTTAAAAAGCAGGCAGAGGATGAAGGGTTGGATTCAGTATTTCTTGAAGCTGGTTTTGAATGGCGGGAATCAGGTTGCAGCATGTGCCTTGCGATGAACGATGATGTTGTTCCAGCAGGCGAAAGATGTGCTTCAACATCGAACCGTAACTTTGAAGGTCGTCAAGGAGCAGGGGCACGTACACACCTTGTGAGTCCGGCTATGGCAGCAGCTTCTGCGATTGCAGGTCACTTCGTAGACGTACGCGAATTAGAAGTTGTTCATTCATAATTGAGGAGAGGATGATTAGATGGAACCGATTAATGAAGTCGTTAGCGTCATTACACCGCTAGATCGTAAAAACGTTGATACAGACCAGATTATATCAAAAGAGTTCTTGAAACGAATCGAGCGTACTGGATTCGGAAAGTATTTATTTTACCACTGGCGTCATCATGCAGATGGAACCGAAGTGAAAGATTTTGTCTTGAATGATGAACGGTTCAAAGGATCTAAAATCCTCGTCGCTCAGGAAAACTTCGGTTGCGGCTCTTCGAGGGAACATGCGCCTTGGTCAATTTTAGACTATGGATTCAACGTTGTCATCGCACCAAGTTTTGCAGATATCTTCTATAATAATTGCATGAAAAACGGTTTATTACCCATTAAGCTAAAAATGGATGAAGTTGAAGAGTTGCTTGCAAATGGCCAACAGCAACCCTATTCAGTTGAAGTCAATTTAGTTGAACAGACGGTAACTGGGCAAGGCGGAAAGACTTATTCGTTCACAATTGATCCGTATTATAAAGAAATGTTGTTAAATGGCTGGGATGAAATTTCTTTAACTTTTAAATATGAAGAACAAATCGCCAAATATGAAGCACTACATCAACTTACGTAAATGCGAAAGACTAGAGGATGTGGAGTGAATCTTAATTTGTATGACACAGCAAGTTTATTTGAAGCATTTGAACGCATATCACAAGTTGTGCACAGAACACCTATTAAACAATCGAAGACGTTAAATGAATGGACACAATCAAATGTCTATTTAAAGCTTGAAAATTTGCAGAAGACAGGGTCATTTAAAATACGTGGCGCATATAATAAAATTTCGACACTGTCCGGGGAAGAATGTGCAAAAGGACTAATTGCCGCTTCTGCGGGAAATCATGCACAAGGAGTTGCGCTGGCAGGACGAAAAGCAGGCGCACGCGTTACGATTTTCATGCCTGAAACAACGCCAATCGCAAAAGTGGATGCTACTCGCAAATACGGTGCGACCGTTAAACTTATCGGGAAAAGTTATGATGAAGCCTATAAAGCTGCACGTACCGAACAGCTGGCAACGGGCGCTACATTTGTTCATCCGTTTGATGATCAAACCGTTATCGATGGGCAGGCTACAGTTGCAATGGAAATGCTGCAACAACAACCTGACTTGGATACGATTGTTGTACCAGCAGGTGGCGGCGGGCTTCTTGCAGGGACTGCACTTGCTGTGAAGGCGATACGGCCAAGTGTAAAAGTAATTGGTGTTCAGGCTGCCAACGCATCTGCGATATTCACAGCATTCCATGGGCGAAAAAACAGCTCGACGCATTTTTTACCGACAATCGCAGAAGGAATTTGCGTTCGTGAACCAGGTGTAGTGACAATGGATATCATTCATAATTATGTTGACGATATGGTCACGGTAACGGAACAGGAAATTTCATCAGCGATTCTTTTCATGCTCGAACGTGAGAAGCTCCTTGTTGAAGGAGCCGCAGGGGCTGCAATTGCCAGTGTGTTGAACAAGAAGTTACCTGTTTCATCTAATCGGGTCGGTATAATCGTCTCGGGTGGGAATTTCGATGTTAGTAAGTTGGGTGACTGTATTGCAAATACGACTGATATGGTGACTAACTTTTACTGAGAATCCTTTGGTGTCTTTCGACGCTGAAGGATTTTTTAATGCGTGAAAATAGTGGAATGTTGTTCATTAGATTAATTAAAGCATATTGATTTCATGGCTAGACCCCATATACCTACGTTCTATTTACATAAAGTTTTTCAACTACTTTGTTTGCTTTGAATTGAGTGTGTAATGGGAGTAGTCCGTTAAGTTTACTCGGACTAAAATAGATGTTATCTTGATTAAAGTCAATAAAAATGCGTGCTTTTTAAATGTTCATGTAACCGATTACATAGATGCAAAGAAAGGGGCACAATGCAGAGAAAATAATGTAAAAAAAAGGAGAATTCAATATGGACTTTTCACCATGGGTATTATTTACGGATATTGGTTTGATAGCACTGCTTTTACTTGCAGGAACGATTATACGTGCAAAGGTAGGTTTCGTTCAGCGAATGTTTTTACCTGCCAGTATCATAGCAGGGCTTCTAGCATTAATACTCGGACCAAACGGATTCGGTCTTTTACCGTTTTCAGATCAAATGGGTACTTATCCGGCAATTTTGATAGCAGTTATTTTTGGTACACTGCCATTACTGTCACCTAGAATTGACTGGAATGCTATCAAGACAAGAGTTGGTAGCATGTGGTCGTACTCTCAGTTGGCGATGGTGTTAATGTGGGGCGGAGGTTTGCTGTTCGCTCTTATTCTGATCAATCCAATATGGGATGTGCATGATGGTTTCGGTTTGTTACTTGCGTCAGGATTTGTAGGCGGACACGGAACTGCAGCGGCGATTGGTGCAACGTTTGCGCAAAATGGTTGGGAAGAAGCAACTTCTTTGGCAATGACATCCGCTACAGTAGGGATTTTGAGTTCGATCTTAATTGGGATTCTCTTCGTTAAATGGGGTTCATCTAAGGGACATACATCTTTCCTGTCTTCATTCGATGATTTACCGAATGAACTTAGAACGGGTTTGATCCCCCCTGGTTCAAGAACGAAGTCTGAAACGGATACGGTATCTTCCATTTCAATAGACCCTTACGTTTTCCACTTATCTATCATTGTAATCATTGCAATGGGCGGTTATTATTTAAGCCAATTAGGCTCTATGTTATTGCCAAGTGTTGTTATACCAGCATTTTCACTAGCATTTCTGGTAGGGCTCTTAGTGAAGAAAATATTGAATTCAACGAATACGGATCAGTATGTGAGTAAGGATGTCGTTTCACGTATCAGCGGAAGTGCGACAGATATTCTTGTTGCATTCGGAATTGGGTCGATCAGCATATCTGTCGTAGTCGATTATGCTGTTCCACTACTCTTATTGTTCTTGTTCGGTCTGGTTTATGCATATGTGTTTTTCGTAATTCTTTCCAAGAAATTCTTTGCTGAATACTGGTTTGAAAAAGGGATCTTCACATGGGGCTGGACAACTGGAACGGTTGCTATGGGGATGGCGCTTCTCAGAATCGTCGATCCGAAATCGGAAAGTAAGACACTGGATGATTACAGTTTGGCGTACATTCCAATTGCGCCCGTTGAAATTTTACTCATCACGTTCGCTCCGATGCTTGTGTTGAATTCGCAAGGGTTGGTCTTTGTCGGTATCACATTCGTCTTCTCATTCGTCATTTATTTGATGGCGATTAAATACAAATGGTTGAATAAAAAGGCATAATGAAACAGGACTCCAGTCGTCGAAGTGACGACCCGGGAGTCCTGTTTTTTCTATCAGTAGAGTGTCAGTCACTTTTTACCGAGTCCATCTTCAAAAACGATTGGTTTCAGCCCAGATTCAGCAGCTGCAAGCTTTCTTCTGAGACCGATAAAGAATGCGATTACAATAATCACGGTAATGATACCGGCGATTATATAGGCAAGATCCATTGGTAGACGGAAACCAATTTGAGCGTTCAATATATAGGTGAAAGTTGTCATGGTTATGAATGTCGCTGGGATGGCTGCAATCCAGTAATTTTTCTTCTGTAGAGCGAGATACATTGCACCAATCCACAGTGCAATCATTGCCGTGGTTTGATTGGCCCAGGCGAAGTAACGCCATAGTATATTGAAGTCCATTTGAGTCAGAACGATGGAGATGGCAAACATAGGCAGTGCAATCCATAAGCGACTACTGAACTTTCTTTGTGCAACGCCAATGTAATCTGCGACAATCATGCGCGCACTGCGGAATGCGGTATCACCGGAAGTGATAGGTAAGACGATTACACCAAGCACTGCAATCGTTCCTAAGACTGCGCCAAGTGTTGTCATTGATACTTCTTTGACGATTCCAGCAGGTCCGACAGTATCTAGCAAAGCACTTAAATCGGTTCCGTGAAAAATGGACATCGCTGCCGCTGCCCAAATCATCGCGATGATCGCTTCTGCAATCATCATTCCGTAAAAAATATAACGTCCTTGTGATTCATTTTGAGTTGTACGAGAAATGATGGGTGATTGCGTGGCATGAAAGCCCGATAAGGCACCACATGCAATGGTAATGAAGAGAATCGGGAAAATCGGTAATTTATCAGGATGTAAATTTGCAAGTGTAAGTTCAGGGATAGGGTGACCTTGAATAATAATGGCGCCCCCGATGCAGACCGTGCTGATTAATAGAATCAACCCTAGAATCGGATAGAGCCTACCAATGATTTTATCAATAGGAAGTAGTGTAGCTAACAAATAATAAGCAAAAATGATGACGATCCAGATTCCAACTGACATCCAGCCTTGTGTTAAATCTCCTAGTAACGCGGCTGGTGCTGTTACAAATACCGTTCCGACCAGAATTAATAATAGTAAGGCAAACGCATTGACGACATGTTTGAATACTTTCCCAAGAAATTGACCGGCAAGTTCAGGCAAGTGGGCACCACGATTTCGTAGTGAAATCATTCCGGTTAAGTAGTCATGGACAGCGCCTGCGAAAATGGCTCCGAAAACAATCCATAAGAAAGCAACCGGCCCGTAAAGTGCACCCATAATTGGCCCGAAAATAGGACCTACACCCGCTATGTTTAATAGTTGAATCAGCGAGTTTTTCTGTTTGCTCATCGGCACATAGTCTTGCCCATCCGCTAGCGTATACGCCGGCGTTTTACGATGTTCTTGCATGCCGAATACTTTCTCCACGTACTTGCCATACGTGAAATAAGCGGCAATCAACAGTGCAATCGAAACAAGAAATGTAATCAATTCTACTCCTCCTTTTTTGTTGGTCGTGTTGTTGCAGTGACAGATTGTAGTCTAACTTAGGTTCGATGGCGGTGACTGTCACCCAATAAATGTCCGAGCTATTTATTGACTTACCGAATCCGCGAATATCAATCCTGATGCAGTGATAGTTCATCTTTGGGAGATGATTGTACTGGTATTCGAACAATTTATGATTTGCAAGTGAGCTGTGGACAAACCGAATCGTTCTAATCGATGTCGGATAAAAATATTCAACATGAATGCTCACGTTATTCTCTACTTTCAAGTAAGAATCCCTCATACCTCCAGGACTTTATTCGATTCGGTTCATTACTATATGAATACGCAGGGGTTGTTATTCAATGGGATATTTCATTGAGAAACTATTTGGTTACTTCAAAAAGGTTGTGTAATCGATTACAAAAAGATAGGAGTAGGGGGATAATAGGTTGCTTTTCGGGATGGTGCGAAAAATCCCAGTGTTTCAATAGCGAGTGTGTTACGTTTTAGCAAAATTAGTGACATGTTTATCCATATAACATTTCCGGCCGTCCAATGCCTGCAGGTGAGCGCCCAACGCCCGTAGAACCGCCCGAATCTCGCCGGTGACCGCCCAAACGCGCTGTCGTACCGCTCAAAAATCGCCGACGACCGCCCGAAAATCCTAGCGTACCGCTCGAATGTCGCCGGCGACCGCCCAAACGCGCTGTCGTATCGCTCGAAACTCGCCCGCGACCGCCCGAAAACCCTAGCGTACCGCTCGAATGTCGCCGGCGACCGCCCAAACGCGCTGTCGTATCGCTCGAAACTCGCCGGCGACCGCCCGAAAACCCTGTCGTACCGCTCGAATGTCGCCGGCGACCGCCCGAAAACCCTAGCGTACCGCTCGAATGTCGCCGACGATCGCCCGAAAACCCTGTCGTACCGCTCGAATGTCGCCGGTGACCGCCCAAACGCGCTGTCGTACCGCTCAAAACTCACCGGCGACCGCCCGAACCCGCTGCCGTACCGCTCAAATCTCGTCGTCAACCGCCCGAACCCGTTGTCGTACCGCTCATAGCTCGCTGTCAACCGCCCGAAATCTTCGTCCAACCGCCCAAACCCCTCAACCACCCACCAACAACCTAAAACCTAAAACCCAAGTGCCTTCCTCACCTCCGTCATATACGTTTGGCTGACGGGTAACTCTGTGCCATCCCTCAACGTTAATAATAGATTCGAAGTGATGTCCTTGGAGATACGTAAGATGGCTGGAATGTTCACAATGTAAGATCGATGGACTCGCATAAAGTTTTTTGGAAGCCTTAATTGTAAATCTTTCAATGTATGTCTGGTGCTATACTGTTCGCCGTCTACGTAAAACCAAGTTTTCTTTTGTAAGCTTTCTATATAGGCAATCTCATTGATCGGAACAGGGCTCCAGTCTTCATCCTGTTTCCCTGTCAGGAAACGGAAGGGTTCATGGCGGTGTACATGATAATTCGGAGGCAAGATGACGATTAGCGCACCAGGTTCACCAAGCAGGTCAATGGGATAGCCGATTCCATAGTAGGGAACTCCGAATGACAAGTTATCCATGACTGTGTCCACTTTAATGCGGTCATGAATCACTTTATCTGCCAGGCTCCCAGGCATAATGGGCTGGCCTTCTTTCAACTGGATGTCGTGAACACCTTCAACATAATAAATGTAATGACCGCCAATGGCAATCGCGACGGCAGCGTCTTTTGGGACCCAGTCACCTAATATTGAAGCATACTGTTGTAATACATCTCTAGCAATCTCCACATTTTCCTTCACCATATCTGTTTCCCCCTTTATAATCTATTAATCTAAAACATTCAAAGGATTTCGTCGACTCTAAATCAAGTTCATCCCGAAAAAATATCATTTTGTCGGAAAGTACAGACAACTTCGGTGTTACTGTTATATATTAATGTATAACAACTGCAGCTGTTATGAAACAGTACAAAAGCATTAATTTCATAAATAGCTGACCGTTAAAAAAATTGGAAGGTGTGACGTTTGATATGACTAGACAAAAGCAGATTGAACAATTGGAAAAAAGTTGGGCAAAGGATAGCAGGTGGAAAGGGATTGAACGTCCTTATACTGCGGAAGAAGTTGTGAAACTTCGTGGATCCATTTTGATTGAACAAACACTGGCAACTAAGGGTGCAACACGTTTATGGGATTCATTGCATGAAGAAGACTACGTCAATGCACTTGGTGCACTAACAGGTAACCAAGCGGTGCAACAAGTAAAAGCCGGACTTCAAGCAATTTATCTAAGTGGCTGGCAAGTGGCAGCGGATGCAAACCTTTCGGGCCAAATGTATCCTGACCAAAGTTTATATCCAGCAAATAGTGTTCCTTCTGTTGTCAAACGTATCAACCAAGCACTACAACGGGCTGACCAAATCGACCATTCAGAAGGACGCGATGATGGATTTGACTGGTTCGCACCAATTATAGCGGACGCTGAAGCAGGATTTGGTGGACCTCTTAATGTATTCGAATTAATGAAAGGTATGATTGAAGCCGGAGCAGCTGGCGTTCACCTGGAAGACCAACTGGCATCTGAAAAGAAATGTGGACACCTAGGTGGAAAAGTATTGCTTCCTACACAAAATGCGATTCGTAACTTAGTCGCTGCAAGACTTGCGGCAGACGTTCTCGGCGTACCAACTGTTCTTATCTCACGTACAGATGCAGATGCAGCAGATATGGTCACAAGCGATATAGATCCAGTAGATGCTAAATTCCTAACTGGCGAACGGACACCTGAAGGATTCTACCGGACAAAACCTGGTATCGACCAAGCGATTGCACGTGGATTGGCTTACGCGCCATATGCCGACCTTGTCTGGTGTGAAACGTCACATCCGTCCCTTGAAGAAGCGCAACAGTTTGCAGATGCAATCCATGCGAAATTCCCTGGGAAAATGCTTGCTTATAACTGTTCACCTTCATTCAACTGGGAAGCGAATTTGGACGAAGCAACGATTGCTAAATACCAAGTGGAACTCGGGAAGATGGGCTACAAATTCCAATTCGTCACACTTGCAGGTTTCCATTCATTGAATCACAGCATGTTCAACCTTGCGCATGACTACAAAGACAATGGCATGGCGGCATACTCGAAACTGCAACAAGCTGAATTTGCGAATGAAGAGAAAGGCTATACAGCGACAAGGCACCAACGTGAAGTTGGAACGGGCTACTTCGACGACGTGTCACAGATCATTTCAGGCGGCACATCTTCTACGACAGCTATGAAAGGTTCTACGGAAACCGCACAATTTGTTAACTAGTCAACAATCGGAAATCGGAGAGGGTGTTGAAACTGTCAACGAAAGCCAATACAACTCATACGATAAAAGTCATAGGCGAACTGAATGCTGAAAGTGAAGGGATATTAACTCCGGAAGCACTGGAATTCCTACAATCTCTTCATACTCATTTTGATGAACGAAGGAAAGAACTCTTAGCAAAACGAGCACAGCGTCAAGTGGAAGTGGATAATGGAGTCCAACTCGATTTTTTACCCGAAACGATAGCGATACGGGAGGGGGAATGGACGATTGCGCCCCTTCCTAGCGACTTACAGGACAGACGGGTAGAAATTACGGGACCTGTTGGACGGAAAATGGTCATCAATGCATTAAACTCAGGCGCGAAAACATTCATGGCCTGTTTTGAAGACGCAACTTCCCCAACTTGGGCGAACATGTTGGAAGGCCAACTCAATATGAAAGATGCCGTCCGCAGAACGATAGAGTTTGAACAGCCATCCAATGGAAAAACATACAAATTGAATGAAGATATTGCCGTTTTGATGGTTCGACCGCGAGGATTACATTTAGTGGAGAAAAACGTCATGGTTGGCGATGAACCGATTGCAGGAGGTTTCTTCGACTTTGGGCTTTACTTCTTCCATAACGCAAAAGAATTAATCGCACGTGGATCAGGACCTTACTTCTATCTACCGAAGATCGAAAGTCATCTAGAAGCAAGATTGTGGAACGATGTATTCATTTTTGCACAGCAGCGACTTGGTATTCCCCAAGGAACAATTCGTGCAACCGTGTTAATCGAAACAATTATAGCGGCATTCGAGATGGACGAAATACTTTACGAGCTTCGAGACCATTCAGCAGGGTTGAATTGCGGACGCTGGGATTACATTTTCAGCTATATTAAGAAGCTGCGTAATCAGCCGGATGTCATTTTGCCGGATCGAGGCCAAGTGACGATGACATCGCCATTCATGCGGGCTTACACATCGCTCTGCATTCAAACTTGTCACAAGCGGAATGCCCCGGCAGTCGGGGGGATGGCGGCACAAATCCCGATTAAAAATGATCCACAAGCAAACGCGGCGGCATTTGGCAAAGTAAGTGAAGACAAACGCCGTGAAGCGACTGACGGGCATGATGGAACGTGGGTGGCGCATCCAGGACTTGTCGCAGTAGCGATGGAGCAGTTCAATGCGCATATGCCAACACCGAATCAAATTGACCGTAAGCGGGAAGACGTTCATGTAACCGCAGCGAACTTACTCGAAGTCCCAGAAGGAACCATTACAGAAGAAGGCCTGCGAATGAATTGCAGTGTGGGCGTCCAATACATCGCCTCTTGGCTCAGAGGAAATGGGGCGGCTCCAATCAATAACTTGATGGAAGACGCGGCAACAGCAGAAATCTCAAGATCCCAAGTATGGCAATGGATTCGTCATCCGCAAGGAAAA
The DNA here is from genome assembly GCF_057669885.1 of Sporosarcina sp. Y1011. Lineage (NCBI taxonomy): Bacteria > Bacillati > Bacillota > Bacilli > Caryophanales > Caryophanaceae > Sporosarcina > Sporosarcina sp. Y1011. Next base: position 28,255 of record NZ_JBYHFP010000012.1, read on the forward strand.
CTTACCGATGGCCAAGATATTTCAGAGAAATTAGTTATGGAAGTATTGAAAGAAGAAGTTGCATTAATTCAACAGCAAGTGGGAGAAGAAGCATTCCGTTCCGGTAGATATGAAGAAGCCGCAGAACTGTTTTCCTCATTGATTGTGCAAGATGACTTCGTTGAGTTTTTAACACTGCCAGGTTATGAGAAATTAGTATGAGGAATAAATGAAGGCCAACTATTATGAGAGTGGAGGAGATTAATATGCAAACAAACAAAAACAGGAAAGAAATGCCGAAAAAGATTTGTCGGGAATGTGGCTGTGAAATTGTAGAGAAGGTCGAGTCTCCATTGTTCGAGTGTGAACGATGCATTGGTTTAAACGAAGGGTGACAGAATGGCGGCTCAATTCCTTAAAACGGAATAGAGCCGCCATTACTATGTAAAACGTATACACAATTTCGACAAGGATAGAGGACTTTCACAACATATATCGAAGTACTACTAATGAACGTTAAACAATCTAACGAAATGTGAGGGATACTTAATGCGAAACGAAGAAATGCTTTTGATACCCGGACCGACGCCAGTTGTCGATTCCATTTACGATGCGATGGCAAGTGAAACGAGAGGACATACAGATCCTAGATTTGTTGCCATCTATAAAAATGCAATCGAGCAGACAAGAGAATTACTTAAAACCGACGGAGAAGTATTCGTCGTTGCTGGATCTGGAACGGTTGCAATGGAAATGGCGCTCGTCAATACTGTCGCTGCCGGCGAAAAGATATTAATCGTTAGTCAAGGCTTCTTCGGTGACAGGTTCATAAAACTAGGCCAAGCTTTCGGGATTGAAATAGACGTCCTGCAGTCCGAGTGGGGCAAGCAAGTCACTCCTGAAGAAGTGGAAGCGAAACTGGCCGAAGGAACCTATAAAGCTGTTACAATCACACACGCCGATACATCAACAGGTGTCGTAGCTAATCTGGATGCGCTTGTTCCCATTATAAAAAAACACGGGGCACTTGTCATTTTGGATGGTGTCTGCGCAACGGCTGCGATGGAAGAAGATATGAGCAAAGGGTATGGCCAACCGGACTATAAAATTGACGTGATTTTAACAGGTTCTCAAAAAGCGATTGGCGTGCCACCCGGACTTGCAATTGTCGCTTTCAATAAAACAGCTTTGGACGCAAGAGCGCAAATCGAACGCGTTCCAGCTTATTATTGCGATATCTATAATTGGATTCCTATCATGAATGATCCATCGAAATATTTTGCAACACCGCCTGTAAACTTGATCTATGCCTATGATGAAGGAATGAGACTCGTCCTTGCAGAAGGGGTGTCGAACAGAATTGTACGCCACACGGCATTCGGAAAGGCAGTGCGTGCAGCACTTTCTGAATACGGCATGAAAGCATTAGCACAAGAAGACGTTGCAGCGTCAACTTTGAGTTGTATCCTTTACCCGAAAGGCGTGAACGATGCCGAGTTCCGCGCAGCACTCGGTAAAAAAGGTGTCATCGTCGCAGGCTCACTCGCTCATTTAGCAGGCAAAGCACTCCGCATCGGGCATATGGGCAATACGACGGAACAAATGCTCGAAAAAGCAATTGAATTAATCGGCGAAACGTTGAATGAAATCGGTCATTCTGTAGATATCCAAAAAGCAGTTGAACGGTTTAAAGAAGAAGTGAAAGTGGCCGTTTGATTAAGAATTAATGTGGGCTATCCTATAATGGGATAGCTTTTTTTGTTCTGGAAATCGTACGAGTGCTCGAATCCACCTCGTGACCGCCCGAAAACGCTCGCCAACCGCCCGTATCATCTGCGCGACCGCCCAAAGCCCGTCGTCAACCGCCCGAATCATCCGCGCGACCGCCCAAAAACCCCCACCAACCGCCCAAAACACCTACAAATCTAGTATGTATTCATGGAGTACCCTAATTCACTCCTAACCCTAACGGCGATATCGGGTTTATCTGTAAATACGCCATCTGCACCCATCCTTAGAAGGGCTCGGATTGTATCTTCATCATTAACGGTAAATGGATGAACGTCCATTCCTTCCTTGTGCAGTGATTCAACAAATTCCTTTGTTACTGCGTCTGCATTCAAACCTACACCGGATGCATACACTTCAAGTTTACGTAACGCTTTTTTTGAAAGGTGCGCAGCTTTATCGAATGTGTATAACTTGATAAGAGGAATAGAAGGTTCCATGGCAGCCACTTTTTTCAAGCTCTTCTCACTGAATGATTGAATGATCACTTTTGGCATTATTTCATTTTGGTCAAGGAGGTCGTGAGCACGAAGCTGTTGGATCAGTTCATTTTCAATGCCCATGTTGTTTACAGGAGATTTCATTTCAATGTAGTAATTAACTGTATTACCAAAGTGTAGTAAGATATCCTCCAGTTCGAGGACTTGTAAATCTTTATATCCCGGAGAGGCATAACGGGGGTTCTTTTCATTAAAATCATCGCCAGGCGAATAAAGATCGAGTTCATCCATCGTAACGTCAGCAACTGCTTGTTCGGCATTGGGAAATGACACGATTGAATCGTGGAACGCGACAAGTGTGCCATCCTTCGTCATTTGTAAATCAAGTTCAATGTAGTCCGCACCCATTTCAACAGCCATTTCATAGGCAGTTAACGTGTGACCGGGCGCATAGGCCGATGCTCCGCGATGCGCAATGACAAGGAATCTATCTTCAGGTAAAGATACGCGTTCAGCAGAGGATATCATGCAACCGGATAACGCTAAAAGGAGTAGCAGCATCGTCATTTTTTTCATCGCAATCGCTCCTTCTTTGTTTAAGCAATGTAAAAGTTTATAAAGATTCAGTAAATAACGAATGGCATATTGTCTACTTATTGTAGGCTATACATATAGATAGGAGAAACCGCTAAAGGTATTTGGATTACGATTAGAAAGGAATTGAATTTGTGAAAAAAGTAGAACTTATTAATCTATCTAAATCTTATGATAAACAAACTAATGTTATTTCCAATATAGACGTAACAATCGAGCCTGGCGAGTTTTTCGTTCTCGTCGGACCTTCTGGATGCGGGAAAAGCACGATGCTACGGATGATTGCAGGACTTGAAAGTTGTACGAGTGGAACACTGAAAATCGGCGATCAGGTAGCGAATCATTTATCACCCGATAAACGTGACCTTTCGATGGTGTTTCAAAACTATGCACTCTATCCACATTTGACAGTCCAGCAAAATATCACATTTGGGCTCGATGTGAAAAAAGTGAAGAAAGTAGAGCAACAGGAGAGAGCAGCTGAAGTGGCGCAAATGCTGGGGCTAAGCAATTTATTAAAAAGAAAACCCCGTGAATTGTCAGGCGGGCAGCGGCAACGGGTTGCACTTGCCCGTGCGATTGTCAGTGAAGCACCAATTTGTTTGATGGATGAACCACTGTCGAATCTCGATGCAAAACTGCGTGCACATATGCGGACTGAAATTAGAAGGATTCAACGAAAGCTTGGAATTACGATGATTTACGTGACCCATGACCAAGTTGAGGCGATGACGATGGGGGATCGTATTATGATTCTCCATGAGGGGGAAATTCAACAAATCGGAAAACCGATTGAGATTTACAATAATCCTGCCAATCCTTTTGTTGCAACGTTTATCGGTTCTCCGCCCATGAATCTGGCGAACGCTGATATAGACAAAAAGGCATCTGAAATCGTAATCGGTGATGTATTACGTTTGCCCATGCCTCCTTTGAAAATGAGTGATTTCCCCGTGCCTCTGCTCACTGCCGGTATCCGTCCCGAACATTTACGCCCGGCTTTAAAAGAGACGCCGGAGGAGGACAAGTTTTATGTAGACGTTACAAACGTTGAAGTGTTAGGCAATGAGACCGTGTTTTCTTTTGAACTAGGTACATATGAGTGGATGGCAAAATGGAGTGGACAATGGCAAATCGAGATTGGAGATAGACTTCCAATTCTTATTAATTACGATGCGGTATGCCTCTTTGACGCTACATCGGGCGACTTGATTAAAAAGCCGACGAACCTTGGAAATGTTGTATTCGGTAAAGAGGTGCTGATATGACCGCACTAGAAAAACCGGGGTTTTGGAAAAAATCAGCGAATGGGAGAACAGCACTTCTTTATTTATTGCCATCTATCATTCTCTTTTCTGTATTTGTATTCTATCCGATGTTTAGGACAATCTATTTAAGTTTCTTTCTAACGGATCAAAACGGTAATGCTGCAATTGGAGTCGGTTTTGAGAACTATGCCTATTTAATGGAGTCGACAGAATTTATCAACAGCATGAAAGCAACCGGTTTATTTGTCTTATACACGGTACCAATTGGCATTCTCTTAGCCTTATTTTTCGCTTTATTGGCGAATGAAAAACTGAAAGGCATTGGTTTCTTTCGGACATTGTATTCATCGACAATGGGGATTTCTGTAGCTGCGTCATCTGTTATCTGGTTGTTCATGTTCAACCCGAGCATGGGCATGTTCAATCGGATACTGAGTATGCTGAATTTGCCGCAAATCCAGTGGCTGCTAGATCCGGAGTGGGCACTTCTATCCGTTTCCATTTCAACGATTTGGATGAATATCGGATTCTCCTTCCTGATTCTACTTGGAGGGTTACAAAATATTGATGAACATCTTTATGAGAGTTCCCGAATTGATGGGGCGGGTTACTATTATAGGTTGAGGCGTATTACGCTTCCGATGCTATCGCCCACATTATTTTTCATCATTACCATTTCGCTAATCAATGCATTCCAGTCATTTGGACAAATTGATATTTTGACACAGGGCGGTCCATCGACTTCGACAAATCTCATTGTCTATTCCATTTACCGCGAAGCTTTCGTCAACTATCAGTTTGGAACGGCAAGTGCACAGGCGGTCGTTCTATTCATCATTATCCTTATTGTAACGATTCTCCAATTTAAACTAGGAGAAAGGAAGGTGCACTACCAATGACAACAAGCCTTCCGAAAAAGATTTGGATTTACTTTCTGCTGATAGTTACATCATTTCTTGTGTTCTTCCCAGTTATTTATGCCTTTCTGATTTCCTTTATGACGGGCCCTGAACTTTTACAAGGGAAGTTTCTTCCGCAGTCATTTAGCCTGGATAACTATTTTAAAGTATTTGATAGGTTGCCCTTGATGAATTACCTATTGAACAGTTTCATAGTTTCAGTGAGTGTCATGTTGGGACAGCTTGCAGTATGTAGTCTTGCTGCATATGCGTTTGTATTTATCCCTTTCAGAGGGCGTGATTTCATATTCTTCCTGTTCATCTCGACAATGATGATCCCTTGGGAAGCAACGATGATTCCGAATAAATTCACCATCCAAAAACTGGATTGGCTCAATACATATCAAGGGCTGACGCTGCCTTTTTTCGCACTGGCCTTTGGCACATTCCTGCTGCGTCAGCATTTCAAAACGATACCAAAAGAAATGCACGAAGCTTCACAAATCGCCGGTTTAAGTCGATTTGCATTTTTTAGACGTGTTATCCTGCCTATGTCAAAAACAAGTCTCGTAACGTTAGGTGCATACGGCTTTCTGACGACATGGAATATGTACTTATGGCCATTGCTCATTACGACAAATAAGTCCGTGAGAACTGTCCAAATCGGCTTGAAACAACTACAGTCGCAAGAAACGGGAACAGAATGGGGGGTGGTCATGGCAGGTGTGATTATAGTAATCATTCCCACATTATTATTGTTATTTATTGGACAAAAGCAGTTACAGAAAGGTTTATCTCAAGGTGCTTTAAAATGATCTTGGCGATTATAAAAAAGGGGTGTTTAGTGTGAAGAAAGTGTTGAAATCATCGCTATTTTGGATTCTTATAATGAGTTTGGCAGTTTTAGCGGCATGCACGAACAGTGATAGCGATACGCAAGACGATGCGGCGGAAACACCTGAACCTGAAACGGGTGAAGAAACGACTGTAGAGGATGAAAAAGTATCCATAGAATTTTGGCACGCAATGTCCGGTTCTGGGCAGGAGTCACTTGATGCAATTGTCGAAGGATTCAACGAGTCACAAGAAAAATACGAAGTGCTCGCTGAATTCCAAGGAACGTATGAAGAATCTCTGACAAAACTGCGTGGAGTTGGCGGGACAAAAGATGCACCTGCCATTACGCAAGTATTTGAAGTCGGTACGAAATATATGATTGACAGTGGCTACATTGAGCCAATCCAATCATTCATTGATAAGGATAATTATGATCTTTCTCAACTTGAGGAAAACATTTTAAACTACTACAAAGTCGATGGAGAGCTGTATTCAATGCCATTCAACTCATCGACGCCAGTCATGGTCTACAACAAAGAAGCTTTCAAAGAGGCTGGGTTAGACCCTGAAAAAGCTCCAGAAACATTCTCTGAAGTAATCAGTACTGCAGAGAAACTAAAAAAAGGTGAGATGTATGGATTCTCTATGCTGACGTACGGATGGTTTTTCGAACAGCTCGTTGCAACACAGGGCGGATTATATGTTAATGAAGAAAATGGCCGTGCGGGAGATGCGACAGAAGCACTCTTTAACGGACCAGAAGGACTTAACGCTTTCAACTTCTTAGATACGATGAACAAAGCCGGTACATTCGGCAACTTCGGAACGAACTGGGATGATATCCGTGCAGCGTTTGCTTCTGAAAAAGTAGCGATGTATATGGATTCATCAGCAGGCGTTGCAGGTGCTATTGCTACCGCGCCATTTGACGTAGGCGTTGCATACATTCCCCACGCGGATGAAGTGAAACGAAACGGGGTTGTAATTGGTGGTGCTTCGCTTTGGATGTCTAAAGGAATCGATGAAAAAGACCAAGAAGCAGCATGGGAGTTCATGAAATACATGACGACACCGGAAGTACAGGCAAAATGGCATCTGGATACAGGGTATTTTGCCATTAACCCGAAAGCATATGATGAAGAGAGCGTAATTGAAAAGTGGGCAGAATTCCCACAATTCAAAGTGACAGTCGATCAGCTACAAGATACGGTTCCAGGTCTTGCGACACAAGGAGCGCTCATCTCAGTCTTCCCGGAATCACGTCAACAGATTGTAACTGCTTTGGAAGATCTTTACCAAGGGGGAAAACCTCAGGAAGTCCTTGATCAGGCAGCAGAAGGAACGAACCGTGCAATGGAAATTGCTAACAAAACGAAACAATAGACTAGTAGAAGATAAGCCCCTATTCGTGTAAGAGCGAATAGGGGTTTCATATGATGTAATTGTACTTTTGTATGGTTGTTGAGTTGAACAAGAAGTCGTTATTGAATACCCATTAATTACATATGAGTGGTGCTTTTATCCATCAATAGTTATATAATTTAAATAGGATAAAAGATCGTGAGGGGAAATAATGAAGTTCACAGTAGCGAAAAAACTATGGTTTGGTTTTTTAACAATTTTGGCATTACTCGTCATTGTGGGTGGGGTTAGTTTATGGGCTTCCATACGACTTGATACAGATTACAAGTTTTTACTGGATGACCGTGTAAAAAAAGTGAATTTAGTAGATGAATTCATCCTAAAGCACAATGAGATTCAAGATGAAGTACGAGGTTTCATGTTGTTCAAGGACGATGTGCATCTGGATGCGCGTCAAGAACAGATTAACCGTTATAACGAATTATACGATGAATTGTCAACCGTGCTTCGTTCAGAAAAAGATAGACAGTCATTGGAAAATCTGAATGTGGCACGAGCAAAGTTTTTAACCTTGCAAGATACAATCGTTAAAAGTATTCAAGCTGGAAATGACCGGAAAGCAACCGAACTAGGAAGAGCATCGACAAATGTGGGTGTTGTTGTATTGGAAAATGCTGAAAGTATCAAAGGGGAACAATTTAAAGCATTGGAAAAAAGCCGCTCTGAAATGGAAAGCTTCGTAGCAGGATTAAAATTGTTTGTCATCTGTATGGTTGCGTTTTCTGTGATTCTAGGCATTGTCATATCCACAATAATTAGCCACAATATCTCACGTCCTGTCAGAGTTGTGACAGAGGGCTTGAACGAGATTGCGAAAGGAAATCTAACAATTGATCTGCTAGAAGTTAAGAATAAGGACGAAATTGGCGATATGGCAACCGTTTTCAATAAAATGGGGACAGATATAGCTAATATGGTGCGGAAAATTAACGTTTCCGCTGAACAATTGGCGCTCCAATCAGAAGGTTTGTCGGCAAGTTCCGAGGAAAGCCTAGCAACCTCTGAAATGGTTTCGAGAACTGCTGAAAGTCAGCTAATGGGCAGTCGACAACAACAAGGAATTATCTCGCAGTCGAGTACTTCTATGGAAGAACTTTCGTTAGGCGTTGCGGAGATTGCAACCAACAACGAAGAAATGTTAAACGCTGCAGAATCTGTATCAAAGTTAGTCATAACCGGTTCTGGGGTGGCTGCGGAAGTTTCGCTTCAAATGTCGACAATCCATTCGACAATTCAAGAGTCAACTAAGATTATGGTGGAAATGGCACAGCATTCAAATGAAATACAGAAGATAACGACACTCATTACCACAATTGCAGAGCAAACAAACTTGCTTGCATTAAATGCTGCAATTGAAGCGGCGCGTGCAGGGGAATATGGAAAAGGCTTTGCGGTTGTGGCGGAGGAAGTTCGGAAACTGGCGGAGCAGTCAAAGACGTCTGCTTCGGAAATTGGATTGATGGTAACGATGATTCAAGATGCTTCAAAACGTGCTGTGACTTCCATTACTTCAGGTAGTGAGCGTGTCGATGTTGGTATTGCTGCAACTGAACAATCACGTCTAGTCTTTGGAGAGATTCAGGATGCAGTCGGCGACGTTGCGACTAAAGTCGAAACGGTTTCAGCTGCAATCGAGGAAATTCAAGCGATGGCTGAAGAAGTGAGCCGTGGATCATATGAAATAGAACAGTTAAGCAGCATAGCAGCTTCGTCTGCAGGTGATACAAGCGCGGCTACAGAAGAACAGTTAGCAGTCAATCAAGAAATCGCCGCAAGCGCTCAAGCACTAGCACAACTGGCAGAAGACCTGCAAACGGAAATGAAGCATTTTAGTGTGTAATTAGCAATCTTTAAAGCGAATAATAAATGAACTTGCACCCTAATTGTTAGATAACCCAACAATTAGAGTGCAGTTTTTTTGTTGTTTGCATTCATCATTAGAATAATCGCTTTAATTGAAAAGAGTGAAGAACGGGGATTAGGGGTATGTCTATAGTATATAAAGAAGTAAGGAGCTGACTGCATTGACGGAAAAAAATCAGCGAGATCCGAAAAAGGAAGAGGACCAAAAAACGAGCAATGGATTTACAGGAATGCCAAGTGAAAAGCCATTTCCGGACTTCGAACCGAAAATGAGCGAAGAAAAACACATTGAACAATTTGAAGAAACCTCCGAAAATGGTCGAACAGATTCCTCAGAAAAATAATGAATTTACGGAGTTCTTGATTTTCAAAAATGAAAAGCGGTCTCACTCACCAGGAAAGGGGAGAGAGACCGCTTTTTATTGCATTGTACTTTTGTAGCTATTATTCTGCTTTCTTCACTTGTTTACTACCTTGTGCTGTGAATACATTGGTTGCTACTTTGTATGACTTTTCAACTTCTATTTCTATGCCGTCAATCGTAATAGAAACAACGCGTTTTCCTGTTTCAGCTGTTCCATCGAAAACAAGCTTCATGCCTGCTACATGTAGGAAACCGCCTGATTCTTTCGGATTATCTTTTACGGAGTATTCAAATACGGATTTCAATTCTGCACCACTCAAATCAATTAAAGCGAGGGAGTTTCCAAAAGAAAGGACTCCAATTGCTTGGCCGTTAGTAATGAGTCCTGATGGAATAGAAGTCTGGATGCCGCCACCGTTTTAGAATGCAATAACAGTCGATGGATTAATTTCTTTTGCTTTTGCCAGCATCCCGTCAGTAATGAGATTAGCCAAGGTTCGTTTCTCCCGTACGTACACCGCCGAGGTCACGCAGACCACTTACGGAATACGCCTGCAGACGCGCCAGTCGGTTTTTCCATCGTCTCCTTGACTTTGTCTGCGAATGGCTTAAGGATGGCCGCTGCTCCTTCATCTATGCGGGATCTTCACCACCAACAGCATGGAGGACACCGCTGTAGTCTTTAATAACACCTTTTTCATCGAATGTAATGTCAAGTTGGCCTAAGAATTTGTTGTACTCATTGGCCTGAACGATTTGGACAGGTTCAGTGTCTTTATTCACAACAAAAGGCTCGTCCAGTTTAACGTGCGTATGGCCGCCAACAATTACATCGATGCCTGGTACGTTATTCGCGAGAAGCATGTCGATATCCACTTTGTCAGTGTCATTGAATCCGATATGGGTAAGTGCAATGATTTTGTTGACACCTGCTTCTTCGAAGGCTGTAACGGCAGCTTTTGTTTCAACAATATAGTCTGTGAATACAATTTTATCGGGGCTTGAAATGTCTTTTGACTCGGCGGTTGTTAAGCCAAAGACACCGACTTTTTCACCATTCACTTCTTTGGTGATGCCATTGTAGATTTTACCATTTACAGAATTCGCTTCAGCTGTTTTGGATTGTAATCCTTCGAACAGTGGATCTGCCGAGAAATCTGTGTTCGCGCTAATGAACGGGAATTCTGTACCTTTAATGAAATCCGCTAATGCCTGATGTCCTTCAGCGGATCCACCGAGGTCGAATACATGGTTGTCGAATGTCATAACTTCGTAACCCAATAGCGCTCTATTAACTTATAAACCCATCTAGGTGGGTTTCATGCGCGTCGGATGGCTTTTTTTCGTATTGTAATCGTGTCTTTTACTAAATTTAATGCCGGGAGGTCGAAAGCTGGCTGATATGGTATAATCATTGAATGAAAAATAATGACTCAGCTGGTATGGTTATTGAAAGATGGGATGAGATTTTAAATGAAAAATAAATCGAAAAAAATTGTGGTATTCAGCAATATGTACCCGTCGTTGCAACATCCGACATTTGGTTTGTTCGTGAAAAATCAGGTTAGGCTTCTTCAGTCAACCGGTCTTGATGTCGATGTGGTCGTAAATCAGAATCCTGGTCGTGGGAAAGTAAATGCATTGAAAAAATATACCTTATGGTTTTCTCGTTCATTTTTGTATTTGACAAAAAATCACAAATCTTTGGCGTTAACACATGCGCATTATGCTTTTCCAACTGGACTCCTTTCATTGATGGGGAAAAAGTTGTTTGGTATTCCTTACGTAGTGACTGTTCATGGTGGGGATATTGACAAGATGGCTGCAAAAAGTCAGCGTATTGCTGACATGACAAAAAATATCTTGCAGCAAGCAGAAGCGGTCATCGTTGTAGGAGACAAACTTCGTGAGGATGTGACAAATCGCTTCGAGGTTCCAGAGGAAAATGTACATGTCATGAGTATGGGGATTGACACATCCGTTTTTAGTTATATGTCGAAAGAAGAGGCGCGAGAAAAGTTATCTCTTCCTATAGAAGAGAAAGTACTGTTATTCGTCGGAAATGTGATTCGAGAAAAAGGGCTTCTAGAGATCGTCGAGGCATTCGATTCACTAAAAATGTCATTTTCAAATAGTAAATTATATATAATAGGGTCGCAGAAAGATGCTCGTTTTTTTGAAGAGTTACGTTCATTCATCCGTGAAAAAGACGTTGAAGATATCCACTTTAAAGAACCGCTAAGTCAAGCGGATTTAGCAATCTGGATGTCGGCTTCAGACGCGCTGGTACTGCCTTCGTATCATGAAGGCTTTGGCTTGGTTGCACTGGAAGCGATGTCTGCAGGAACAAAAGTGGTCGGAACAAATGTCGGTGGACTTACATCTCTCTTGTCAGATCAAGCTGGAATTTTAGTAGAACCAAAAAATCCGGATTCCCTAGCAGAAGGTCTGTGGAAAGCACTGGATGGTGATTCGGATGTGATTAATGAAGCGGTCGTGCAGTCAAGAATTTCAGCACATTCCTTTGAAACGATTGTAGAGCAATTACTGTCGATTTACCGAACGTCTGGGAAGTAACTAGAAAAGTTCAATGAGTAAATTAATGAAAATTATCGGCGCTGTCGCAATCATTAACATCTTCGATAGATTGTTTGGTTTTCTTCGGGAAGTAGCGATTGGCAATCAATACGGTACTTCGAAGCCTGCGGATGCGATTATTACAGCCTATACGATACCGAATTTCATATACCTTGTTGTTGGAGGGGCTTTGACTTGTAAATAATTTACGGACACATAGGGCTTTATCCGAAATTGTCGAATGATAGACAGATATAAAAGCCGAGATGTCTTTGTTAGCAATCTTGGCGTTATTTCCCTGATGATTATTTCGTATTGCTGGCTGTGTATGCAAGGGTGAAGCGGAATTATAATTGGATAGAATAAGGAAAAAAAGACGACATTTCAGTTTAAAATGTCGTCTTTTTAATGTAGGTAGATATACAGGTTTTAAAAATTTGCATTTTACGGGTTGATTATTCTACATGAAAAAATTATCTTCGCCAATCTTCTCATACAGTCCGCTCTTTTTGAAAAGAGATAATTTCTCTTTAGGCAACCGTTTGATAATTATTTGGATACCTGCTTTTTCTGCATGATCCAGCAGTGCAAAGAGGGCTGCTTCTCCTGTCGCGTCTATGACAGAGAGGTGTTCCACATCGAGAATGATTTTCTTAGCACCCGTTAGCAAGATAGCGGGGTATTTGTCTTCAAATACTTTTGCAGTACCGAAGAAAATAGGGCCATCCACAATATATTTTGCTAATTTAACAGTATCCTCGTCGCCAAACTTAATCATTTCTACTTCAGATGGTTTCGCTTCCTTCATGTCGAGTTTACCACTCATTTTACGTAAGAATGAAAGAGCAGCAAGCAAAATACCAACCTGAACTGCAACTGTCAAGTCGATGAAAATCGTCAGAAGAAACGTTGTTAGTAAAACGATTGAATCTCCTGTACGTATAGACAAAATATGGACGAATGATTTGCGTGCGCTCATATTCCAAGCGACATACATAAGAATCGGTGCCATTGCCGCTAGCGGAATGTAGGATGCATACGGCGCAAGGAGGAGTAGGAATACTAGGACGAAAACACTTTGTACGACACCTGATATTGGACTGACTGCTCCTGATCGAATGTTCGTGGCTGTGCGGGCAATGGCTCCTGTTGCCGGGATACCTCCGAACAAGGGTGTAATGATATTGGCGATTCCCTGACCGAATAACTCGCGTTTCGAATCATGTTTTACTCCTGGTTTCATTCCATCCGCAACGACAGCAGACAATAATGACTCAATTGCACCAAGTGCCGCAATAATGAGGGCAGGCTGCCACAGGTTTACTAATTTTGTTAGTGTGATTTGCGGAAAATTGAAGCTAGGTAGCGCACGCGAAATACCGCCAAATGCAGTCCCGATGGTTTCAACTTTACCAGGGAACAAGAAGATAGAAATGAGGGTCGGAATTAGTAATGCAATAAGCAGTAACGGAACACGAGGGGCTACTTTTGGCAAGATGAAGATTATGATAAGTCCGATTATGGCTGTAACTATACTGAAGATGTTAACCGTGTAAAACTGATTGAAGAGGTCAATCATGTTTTCATGGAAAAACTCTCTTTTTTCCAACCCGGTGATTCCGAAAAAATTACCTAATTGACCGGTAAAGATAATAACGGCGATTCCGGCGGTGAAGCCGATTGTGACAGACCGCGGGACGAAGTGGATTAGATTACTGATTCCAATGAAACTCATAATGACGAGGAATATACCTGCTAGAAATCCTGCGATAAGCAAATCCTCATAACCATATTGGAGAACAATTGCAAGCAGTATTGGGATGAAAGCTCCTGTTGGTCCAGCAATTTGGAAACGCGATCCTCCTAATAATGCGACGAGGAGACCCGCAATAATGGTTGTATATAATCCGTATTCCGGTTTGACACCTGATGCAATTGCAAAAGCCATCCCGAGCGGAATGGCTACAATACCAACAGTGATACCTGCAATTAAGTCTTTGCGGAATCCAGCTCCGCTGTAATCAAGATATCGGTTGTCTTTAAACATTCGATTCACTTCTTTCAGTGACTTAGTAGAATAGCTTCCTATTTAACTATATCTTACAAATAGTCCAACGACAAGGGGGTTTTCCAGGTAGTAGTGTGTTTAAGTAAGGTTTGAATGGTGGAGTGGAAAACCTGCTGATACCGCTACGGCGCTTTGTGGATGCCTCCCGCGATAAGCCGAAAAGAAGATCGCTTTCAGTCGTATCGCTTCGGCTACCACGAAGACGCGCCTTCGCTGGATGGTCCGTGTTAGAAATGGATAGAATCAGATATTCTGCTAATACCGCTTCAGCGCTTTGTGGATGCCTCCCGCGATAAGCCGGAAAGAAGAACAGGGAGGGATTGAACTGTATCCCTCCATCAGTCTTATCGCTTCGGCTACCACGAAGTCGTGCCTGCGCTGGATTGTCACTGTTATAATGCACATTTCGTTATTGGGGATTAGACCTACAGCCTGTAGTGCGTCTTTCTCGAATGAAATTAGTATCAAATTGTAAACACATTATAATCTCAGTCCGCACATCTCAAAATCACAACTCTCTCAATAATGGATATTCCAGCGCAGGCGCGGCTACCCAAAGCGCCAAGTGGTCTACAATCCGCACCCCGAATCTCAACTAGGAAGAAGACAAGGGTTAAACTACAAAATGGAAAAGATGGGATGTGTCGTTAGTAGTTGACGACACATCCCATCTTTATATGAGAGCTAAAAGTGTTAATATAGCTGATTAAAACGTTTGAAACCAGTGAAAGTATCTTTCCAGTAGCCCGAGTAAATCCCCGCTTGCGAGATACTGCTGGGATATGTATTTTCGAGGAATACTAAATCTCGTGGCACGGGTTTGTCCACATAATTTGAATTAATATATATGTCAGAAGTGTCGAGTTGAGACATATTAAGTCCAGCTTCATTTAAAATGAATATTGTTTTAATAGACCTTCTAATTTTAAAGCCAAGCCGATATTGCCTTTTACTTTGAGTTTGCTAAGTATGAAGGCCGCGGTCGAGTTCAAGTTGCCCGCGAGTAGTTTCTTGAAGTCTTTGTCACTCATCGTCAGTGCGCAGTCGACTTCACCGGGATCTGCAGTAACGGTTTCAGCTTTACCATTATCCAACTTCAAGCCGAATAGTCCGCCATCATCACCTGAAAGAATAAATGAATAAGTGATGTTCAAGTCTTTAATGGGACCCGGTTCATCATTCAATAGCTCATCGATTTTTTGCCAAATAGTGCGCATTGGCATCTCATCCAAATTTATTGTCACTGGAAATCCCTCCAAACAACTGAATATCTAGTCACTATATCAAGCTTTGAAAACAAACGTTGAAATTTTCGACAACTAAATGCGTTTTTTGAACAACGAACTGAATACGATTCCAATTAGTGCTCCGACAATCGCCGGTACAAGCCAACCAATCTGCTGTTCATAAAGCGGGAGATAGGCAAGAATCTCATTGACTGGTTTAATATCTATCCCAGCACCTTTCAATCCATCGAAGATACTGACACCAGCAGTTGCGATTAACGCTAATATATAAACAATCGGCTTTCTACCGAATGATTTGTCGACGAATGACATGAGCATAAGAACAATAGCTAACGGGTAAATCATTAGCAAGACTGGAATTGAAATTGAAATCAGCTGTGTCAAGCCGAAGTTTGAGATAATCGTACTGAATCCCGCGAAAATGAAAACATAAGTTTTATAAGAATTACGCGGAAATGCCTGTTCAAAATACTGTGCACATGCTGAAACGAGGCCAATTGATGTTGTTAAACAGGCAAAAATGATTGTCAATGCGAGGACAGTTGTTCCAAAGGATCCGTACAAAACAGTCGATGCGAGAGCAAGAACTGCGCCTCCATTATCCTGTATCCCGACAACACTTACGCTAGTTGCACCGATAAACCCTAGTGAAATGTAGACGACTGCAAGTCCGATTGCTGCGACAAGTCCTGCGAAAACCATCGCTTTCATAACGGCCCGTCTTGATGTTACACCTTCAGCTTTAAGTGCATTTATCATAACGATACCAAATACGAGAGCCGCGATGACATCCATCGTCAAATACCCTTCAACGAAGCTGCGGAAAAATGGATGCGATACGTAATCCCCTTGCGGCTGCTTAATTTCACCCATAGGGGAAACAATACTCTTCACAGCAAGCGCACCAATGACTAAGAAGAGGATAGGCGTTAGCACTTTTCCGATACGATCGACAAGTTTTGCAGGATTCAATGCAAGCGACACAGTGATGGCAAAGAATACAATTGTAAAAAAAGCGAGTGGCCACTGTGCATTTGAAATGCTATCGGGCAAAAATGGAACAATCCCGATTTCATAGGACACAGTTGCAGTTCTAGGAATACCGAAAAATGGACCAATCGCCATATAAACGATCATTGTGAAAGTGATTCCAAAGTATGGATGTACCCGGCTTGCAATGGTTTCTAAGCCGCCTCCAGCATTGGCGATTGCAAGAATTGCGATGAGCGGCAATCCGACTCCTGTAATTAGGAACCCGGTCATTGCAATGAAAAGTTCATCGCCCGCCATTTGTCCAAGAAGAGGGGGGAAGATTATATTACCGGCGCCCAAAAACAATGCAAAAAGCATAAGGCCGATTACGAAATTCTTTTGTAGAGACAAGTAATTTGCAACTCCTTGATGAAATTATGTACATAGCTGATCGTCTAACATTATAGCTGAGAAATCGGGCAATCGTCTATTAAATAGAACATTACACTAAAGTAAGCTATATCTATATTTGAAAACGAGGGAATAACTATACTTCTAGAATGGATCCCGTAATTTGTCACGAGACATGTAAAAAAACAGCCTTGATATTCTGGACATAACCAGATATCAAAGCTGTTTTTATATTAGCCTCTGCCGATTGGCCAATCGAATGGCGGTGATCCTGGTGGAGAGTGTTTCAGAATATCGAATACTGGAATCGTATAAGCGAAAAGGATTAGTGCGATTGTAATCGCAATCCATAAATACCAGTTTTCAAGAATTTTTGGTGTAGGCTCCGCATTATCTTCTTCTACCGCAATTGGGAATTCTTCTACGCCGCGCGGTGCAAAGAAAGTAAGCTGTATGAAAATGTAGACCATCAAGAGGATCCCGATGAAGAGAATCGTTCCGCCGACTGCCTGCGCAATTTGGTAATTAATCCAAGTTGCGACTTGTTCGCCGCCTGCATATTCCGAGAAGTTTGAACGACGAGGTCCGCCAAGTGATCCTTGAATATGCATAGCACCTGACATGATTGTCATACCAATTGTCCAGATGAATGTTTGGATAATCCCAAGTTTGTTCAATCTAGGTGTAAGTCTTCTACCCGTTAAATGAGGGACAAGCCAATACGTAATTCCGAAAAACGTCAGGATGACAGTCGTCGCAGCAGTCAAATGGAAGTGACCTGTAATCCAAATCGTATTATGAACGAGTGCATTCATTTGGTGAGATGCGTTAACGATACCGCCAGCTCCTCCTGGTATGAAGGCGGCCATCCCAATGAATGGCGCAAGGAAACGGACATCTTTCCAAGGTAACTTTTTGAACCAGCCGAATAGGCTCTTATGGCCTTTCTTCCTACCTGTAATTTCAAATGTAGCGAATATCGAGAAAGCTGTCATCAGTGATGGGATAACGACCATGAATGTAAGCACGACTTGAATGAATTTCCATGTAGGGTCAATACCTGGCTCTGTCAACTGGTGATGGAAACCAACTGGAATTGAAAACATCAGTAACAAGATGAAAGCAAGTCTGGCAAGGGAATCACTGAATAGTTTCCCGCCGATAATTTTAGGAATGATGACATACCATGCCATGTAAGCAGGGAGCAACCAGAAATAAACGAGCGGATGACCGAAATACCAGAACAAAGTACGGCTGAGCAATACATTGATGGTTTCAGCGTAACCGAGTGACCAAGGGATGAACTGGATGATAACAGATGTTGCCACGCCGATTGAAGCGATGAACCACATAAGCATGTTGATGGTGACCATGAATGCAAGCAATGGTGATTTCTCGCCTTTATGTGCTTTCTTCCATACATACAGCTGACGGAAGTTGACGAATGCTGCAATCCAGCTACCGATAATGACAAATGCAAGACCGAAATAGAAGGCTGGATGGGCTCTGAGTGGCGCATAGAACGTATACAATACAGATGCTTCACCAACTAGAATTGTAATTGCTGTCACAACAGTCCCAATTAGCATTACCCAGAAAGAGAGCCATGCAAATTTCCTCTGCTTTTCCGAAAGTCCGACCGTTTTTCCCATTAGTGAGAATTGGAATCCGATGATGAAAAATGTAGTGAGGACGAGCCCAAGGATGACGCCGTGGACAGTTAGGATTGTATAATAATCGATATTGAAAGGTAATTTATATTTACCTGAGCGGGCGAGTGTTTGTAGCAATCCCATCAAACCGCCGACAAAAAGGGAAATATACGTTACGTACATGAATGCCATATATAATCGAGAGTCTTTTTTTGCAAGTGGTAATTGTTTGTTAGCCATTATTCATACACCTCCACAGTTCCGAACATCTGATGGTGACCGATGCCGCAGTATTCGTTACAGACAACCGTGAATTCGCCTGTATTTTTCATAACCGTTTCATACCGGCTTATATGGCCAGGTTCAACCATCATATTGACATTTGTGCCGGCTACTTGGAAGCCATGGACAACGTCTTTCGTGGTAACTTGATAAAGGACCGTGGAACCTTTTGGTACGCGAATCGTTTTAATAGCGTTACCGTCTTTGTCTTTACCGACATCGTAGTTGAATGCAGATGCGACTATATTAACAATATATTTCCCGTCAGCAACTTCACGAATACCAAGATTTTCAGGCTTGAATGCTTCATGTGCTTCAACGTTTTGTGGATCAATGGTTTCGATATGACTTTGCGGGTGCGTTCCTTTCCAGAAAGCAGCAAAGCCGATAATGAGTAGGAATAGAACAAGTGAAGCCATTCCAAAAATGAGCCAAATCTTTTCATATTTATGCAAATGCATATGTAACCCTCCTAAGTTATGTAATTATCTAGACATAAATAGTGCGTAAAATCCGAACCAGGCCACCAAAATGAAGATACCCAGCAACATGACAGCAATGAATGTACCTTTCAAACTAGTAGTGGATTGGTGATTTGAATTATTTTTCCCCATTGGTTACACCTCCTTTTTCGGCGAAGTGAATTCGTCTTATCTTTATCATAGTCAATTCTACTAATAGCGGAATTAGGGAATACCCTATGACTTTCGATTTAGTTGCCACTTCACAAAGTCTTCACATTTCATTCATAAATGTGTCATAAATCCCATATGCATTCATAAGCGGTTAAAACTAGATAAATGGTTTACTAGCTGAAGTGTGGGGGTATAGAAAGCAGTCGCCTTTATGAAATATTTATTTCATAAAGGTTGACCAGAATGTGTAAGGAAATTACAATTAAGCGTGGACTAAATCTTAATGAAAGTTGGATGATCTATATGGAAAATTTAAAACTCATAAAAGTTGATAGTCCGGGACAGGGTGCGGAGCATGTCTTCAAGATTATTAAAGATGAACTAGACAGTGGACGGTTGGCTGTACTCGGCCTTGCTACAGGAAGCACAATGGTTCCTGTGTATGATAAATGGACAGAATCGGACCTTGATTTTACAGAGGTGGTTTCTTTTAATTTGGATGAGTATATTGGTATCCCAGCATCTAGCCCAAATAGCTATGCTTATTTTATGAATGAACATCTATTTAGTAAAAAGAAATTCAAAGAAACAAATATACCAAATGGAATGGCGGAGGACTTGGATAAAGAATCCGCAGACTACGAAGCTCTTTTTACAAAGTACCCGCTTGATATTCAATTGCTTGGCGTAGGGGAGAATGGCCATATTGCATTCAACGAACCCGGAACTTCTTCTGATTCGGTCACACATGTGGCACATTTAACTGAATCGACATTAGGCGTGAACAGCCAGTACTTTGAAAATGATGAAAAAATTCCTGAAACAGCATTGACGATGGGGATCAAATCAATTACAGACGCGAAAAAATTGATTTTGCTCGCTTTTGGCGAAAAGAAACGTGCTGCAATTAGTAAATTAATTGAAGGTAATAGAACATCTGAGTGGCCGATAACGGAACTTTTGAGTCATGATGATGTAATAGTTATAACTGATCTTGATATATAAGAGGAAAATTAAAAGGTGAGTCCCTACAGATAGTAGGGACTCACCTTTTTTGTGTTTTTATTGTGAATAGATGTTAGGGACGATCGTGATCCATTGCGCCGAATGAAGCCCGGATCTCTTCAATTTTTTCTGCACGGTTATCTTGTTCAGATTTCAAACGTTCGTCATCTTCCAACTGGCTATCTTGTGGCTGTAGAGATGAAAACTTTATCCGCTCTTTGGGTAGTTGTTCTACATTATCGGTGTGACGGTAATGACTATCATCTTGAAGAGGTTCGTAATCTCCGGCTGCGTGGTCTAAATAGGGATCACGTATAAAACTTCTGCCGGAATTTTTCTTTTCAATTTGATGATTAACCGACCAATCGGTTCCATTTTCATGTGAAGGGAGTTTAAGATTATCCGATAAGTCATCTTCATGTTTCATAGTGCTCGCCTCCTAATTTAATAGTGTTACTAATCTAAATTCCCTCTTTATAAACCTATAAACACTAATAATAGGTTATTATGTTTCAAATTTGTCCTTTATTGCGTTTTTGTGTAACAAGGTTGTTACATAACTGTAATGTAAGTAGTGTTTAAAGCGTGGTAATCTTGTTCTAGAGAGTATTATCAGATAAATTAATTCATTGGGGGAACATATGAAACTTATAGTTACTATGAAAAAGACATTTTCAATCATTGCAATGTCATTACTGTTACTCGTCGCACCTTTCGCTGGACAAGCTGAAGCTTCATCTAAACCAGCTGCAATTTCAAAAACGGCTACAAGTCTTTTGGGAGTTAAGTACAGCTACGGCGGTACAACAACAAGAGGGTTTGACTGCTCGGGCTACGTTTCTTACGTTTTTAAGAAAAATAATATTAACCTTTCGCGTACTGCGGCTAGCATGCACGCATCAGGAACTACTGTTAAAAAATCAAATTTAGCTGCTGGAGACCTTGTGTTTTTCAAAACGTCAGGTAAAGGGGTTTCACATGTAGGTATATACATAGGTAATGGTAAGTTTTCACATGCCTCGACTTCAAAAGGGGTACGTGTTGATAAGTTGAACGATCCTCATTACTGGGGCAAGCGCTATGTTGGTGCAAAACGTATCAATGGCGTGCATTCAGTTGCTTCGGTTAAATAAAATCTAAAAAGACAGCACCAAGCGACCTGAAAAGGGGACGCTTGGTGCTGTCTTTTTGTTGTGAGTAAGGGTGCGTATTAGATTCAGAATGTGGGAATGAATTAGAAATCCTGCTGATACCGCTTCAGCGCTTTGTGTATGCCTCCCGTGATAAGCGAGGGCACTGAAAAAGTCCGATTTCTTTCAATCCCGTTGATTTCCGTTCCGAGCGGACGCTTTCCGCGGGCACGGCTTCAGCCTCCTCGTCACTGCGTTCCTGTGGGGTCTTCCGCTCGTGCTGTTCCCGCTGGAGTCGCCGCTCTCCACTACAATCAACTAGTTCTTATTATAATAAAGAAGTTTTTTAGTAGCCGCACCTTCGCTGAATAATCTCTTTAAGAAAGCACATTTCACTATCTGGGATTAAATCCGCAACCTGTAGTGTCTCATTCTTGAACTAAATGAGTATCAAATAGTAATCACATTATAATCTCAGTGCATACATCTCAAAAAAACTTTCAATAATGGAACACTCCAGCGCAAGCGCGACAAGGGGTAGCCGAAGCCATGAGACTGGATGCGAAGCGCTAATCCAGGCTCATGGCGAGAGGCATCCCCAAAGCGCCAAGCGGTCTCCAATCCACACTCCGAATCACAACTCTTCCGATAATGTACACCCTAGCGCAGGCGCGGTAAAGGGGTAGCCGAAGCCATGAGACTGGATGCGAAGCGTTAATCCGGGCTCAAGGCCAGAGGCATCCCCAAAGCGCCAAGCGATCTACAATTTACACTCTGAATTTAAATCTCCCTCAATAATGGAACTTCAAAGCGCCAAGCGTTCTACAATCCGCACTCTGAAAAGGGTAGCCGAGTAAAAAAACACCATAGAAAAAGCCGACATTTCGTTTGAAAATGAAATGTCGGCTTTAAAATTTTCACACTGAATAATATCTAAGTGTCAGGTGCTACCTTACGCGTTTTGCTGTGGTACGCGAACTGTCCAGCGCGACAAATCGGGCTCGCCTTTTTGGATTAGTTCTTTTGGATAGATGAACGTCCATGGTTTTGAAGTGTTCGCTTTAACTGAGAGTGGGTCAAGTGCAAATGAACCGCTGGCAATCAAATCGCCAGTTGCATCAATTAATTCTAGTGGTAGTTTCTCAATGTTGATTTGCTTTGAGTGGCCATTACGAATGAATACGGATGCAGCAATACCGCCATCATCCTGTTGCTTCACTTGGAATCCACTGATATTCACTTCGCGTGGTTTCAGTTTTGGAAGCCCTTCAACGACTTTTGCAAGTCCGTCTTTTTGTTCTGCCGTTAAACCGTCTTCCCAAGCTTGTTCCAACTCTAGTTTATGGGGCACCATCGATTGAACATTAAATGCCAATTTCCAGTTTTCACTAGGTGGAAGTTCTGCGAATGTATTGTCTTTTGTGAAGACAAACACCCATGGTCTTGCACTGCGTGCTGGAATGTCACCGAGTTCCTTCAAATCGAATTCGTCCGAAGCAAGTGTTTTTCCTTCGTCATCAAGCAGCATTAATTCGACTGATCCGACAGCAATTTGCTGGTCCAGGGAAGAGCGGAAGAAGGCTTTAACGAGCCAGCTGCCGTTAGCAGGTTCGACGTCAATATCGATTCCTGATAGAGAAATCTGGTTCGGTTTAAGCGGTTCAAGTTCGTTTGAAAGGAAACGGAATACGTACTCTTGCTCCTGTGGCACATTCCATTCAGGGTGAAGGGATAGCGTTGTTTCGACTAAATCTGTATTTACTGTTGCATTGACACCGTCAATGATTTCTTCGGATCCAATTGTGCTATCCTTACCCGTTTTTTCAGTTTTCTTGAAAAAAGTGAAAAACTTCATTGTTGTGCCTCCTGTTCTTTGATGAGTTTCATAAAGCCAATAACTTCAGATGCAATGCTGCGACGTAGTTTCTGATAATGACGTCCGAAAAGCTCAAGACCTTCACGTTGGTAGATACGCATCGGGTCTTCTTGTCCGTATGAGCGAAGTCCAATACCTTCTTTTAAACGTGTCATTACTTCCAAGTGTTTAACCCACATTGTGTCAATATGTGACAGCATTACTTGTGGAATCATTTGATTGATTCGTTCATTATCTTCGAAAGAATCGATGAAGCTGAGCAATTCAGCTAGCGGCGCTTCATAATGTTTTAGAATATCGGATGTTTTTTCAAGCTTACGTGGAATCGATACAGATTCCAATAGTAGGCTGTCCATCGTACGTTCAATCCGTTCGTAATCCCAGTTGTTCGAAGTTTCTTGGTCTGGGCAACTATCGAATACAACGAATTCTACAGTCTCTTTAAGCATCGTTTTCAATTGCTCATGAATGTCTTTCCCTGTCAGAACATTATGACGTAACGTATAAATGACTTCACGTTGGTCATTAATGACATCGTCGAGTTTTAAGTTGTATTCACGCATTGCATAATGTGCGCCTTCCACGATGCGCTGCGTTCGCTCTGTCAATTCATCGACTTCAGAATTCTGTACAAGGCCATCAGCATCCGTTGTTACTTTCTTGGAAAACTTCTCAAGCTCTTCTTTTGCGAATCGTTTAAACATATCGTCTTCCAGGGATAGGAAGAAACGGCTTTCCCCATGGTCTCCTTGTCGTCCAGAACGACCGCGGAGCTGATTGTCAATACGACGGCTTTCATGCTTTTCTGTGCCTAGTACGAAAAGTCCGCCGATTTCTTCTACGCCTTCGCCAAGTACGATATCAGTACCTCGACCTGCCATATTTGTTGCGACTGTAATTTGATTGAGTTGTCCAGCTTGGGAAATGAGATCCACTTCCTGCTCAACACTTTTTGCGTTCAGTAAGTTGTATTTAAGTTTATATTCATCCAAATATTGAACAACTTTTTCCGATTGTAAAATGGAAGTTGTACCTACGAGGACAGGTTGTCCTTTTTTATTGCGTTCGGTCACTTCTTTAGCCATTGCTTTATATTTATGATCAATAGTTTCATATACTTGGTCAGGTGAATCAATACGTGCGCGCGGGCGGTTTGTCGGAATCTGAATGACGTCCATGCCGTACACTTCACGGAATTCTTTTTCTTGTGTTTTCGCTGTACCGGTCATGCCGCAAAGCTCATTGTACATACGGAAATAGTTTTGAATTGTAATTTGGGCTTGTGCTTTATTTTCCTCAGTAACGGGCAATCCTTCTTTCGCCTCGATTGCCTGATGGAGACCATCGGAAAGAGTTCGCCCTTCCATAATTCGCCCTGTGAACATATCAACAAGCTCAATTTTTTGATCCCGCACGATATAATCCACATCGCGATTGAAAATCACGCGTGCGCGTAATGCTTGAATCATGTAATGATAAAGGGTTTGGTGCTCCAGTTCGTATAAATTATCGACACCGAACGCTTTTTCAACTTTAGTGATTCCATCTTCGGTTAGGGAACTTGCTTTTGTTTCATCGTCAAAATCGAAGTCTACGCCTTTCTCAAAGCGTTTGGCAAGACGTGCTGCTATGTAATGAAGATCTGCATCAGCCTGCATTTTACCAGCAACAATAAGCGGTGTTTTTGCTTCATCGACAAGGATGCTGTCCACTTCGTCAATGATGGCGAAATGATATGGACGTTGAACTTGCTGTGATACTTGCTGCGCCATATTATCACGTAGGTAATCAAAACCGAATTCAGTTCCGACACCATACGTGATGTCTGCGTTATAAGCTGCCTGTTTTGCAGGGCCTTGCATCATCGGGACATTGAGACCGACAGAAAGTCCGAGAAAACGATGAATTTGACCAATTTGATCGTAGTCACGTTTTGCAAGGTAATCATTCACTGTAATAACGTGAACACCTTTTCCTTCAAGTGCGCGGACATACGATGGTAGGGAAGCGACAAGTGTTTTACCTTCGCCCGTTGGCATTTCTGCGATATTACCTTCAGTAAGTACAAGTCCTCCGATAAGTTGTACGTCGAAATGACGCATGCCAAGAACCCGTTTCGATGCTTCGCGGACAACAGCGAATGCATCCGGTATGATTGTGGGGATTTTCTCACCTGATTGGATACGTTCTTTGAATGTATCTGACATAGCTGCCAGTTGTTCATCTGACATCGTTTCATATGTAGTTTCTAATTTATTTATTTGTTGTACAATTTTCCTGTATTTGCGAAGTTGTCGATCGTTCGTTTGATTTGAACGTTTAAATATTGATAGCATGAAATGAACGCTCCTTTATCTCGGTCCCTTTATAAGACCCATCCCTATTTTAACAAATAGAAAGGTAAATGACTACCTTAAGCTAAAATCTACATATATAAGGAAGAGAATCTTGGGATAGGCAAGGTTGAAGAGGGTATGATAAGTGAGAAATAGAAAGTGCAAAATACAAAGTTCTCTAGGAAAGTGCTTTACTTATTTAAATATGCTATAATACTCTTGATTTGATAAACTATTGATTTACTTAGGGAGGAAGGACATGTTATTCCTTGCAATGGCTGCTGCTCTTATAGCATCCATCATACTTACTCCGCTCGTCATTAAATTGGCATTCCGAATCGGTGCGGTCGATCGACCGAACTATCGGAAAGTACACGCATCCGTTATGCCGCGTATCGGCGGACTTGCGATATTTGGAGCCTTTTTAATTGGTTATGCCATATTGCTTCCAAAAGATGAACATGCCACTGGAATTCTTATTGGTGCCCTTATAATTATCGTCGTAGGATTTCTTGACGATATGCTTGAAATTACAGCGAAGGCAAAACTTGCAGGGCAACTGGCTGCGGCCATTGTTGTTGTCGCTTGGGGAGGTCTCCACATTGAATTCGTCAATTTACCATTCATCGGCCAATTCGATTTTGGCTACTTGAGTATTCCAATTACAATTATTTGGATTATAGGAATTACGAACGCCATTAACCTGATAGATGGATTGGACGGACTTGCAGCAGGCGTCTCAACCATCGCACTTATTACAATTGCCGTTATGGCAATGATAATGGGAAATGTGTTCGTTGTTGCAACAGCTGCAATTCTTGCGGCAAGTTCATTAGGCTTCCTATTATTCAATTTTCATCCAGCAAAAATATTTATGGGGGACACGGGATCTTTATTCCTAGGATTTATGATTTCGGTTCTTGCTTTGTTAGGCTTCAAAAACGTTGCTGTTGTTTCATTGATTATTCCAGTTATTATACTGGGCATTCCAATTTCTGATACATTCTTTGCGATTTTCAGGCGGATTCGAATGAAACAGTCCATTACAGCCCCGGATAAATCACATTTACACCACTGTCTATTGCGTTCAGGTTTTTCGCACAGGCAGACAGTGTTGATTATTTACGCACTAGCGATTCTGTTCGGAGTTGCTGCTGTGTTGTTCTCGCAAGCAACTGTGTGGGGAGCTATCATGCTCGTCGTTGTCATGCTTATCGCAATTGAACTGTTCGTTGAAATAATCGGACTTGCTGGTACAAACTATCGGCCATTGTTGAATTTTGTACGGATGATCGGGAAGTAACGATGAAATAACTATGCAGTTAAAAACAAATTAAATAAAAGGTAAATAGACCATTCCCTTTTTCACTAGGGTAGTATGGTCTTTTTTTTATAAAATATGTATAGAAAACAACAAGAGCCGGGCGCAATTGCAGCCCGGCTCTTGTTGTTTTCTTGATACTTGTGAAATGGGTTCGCGTCTGGATTTCGGTCAATTAGTAAGCGCATCTCCCAATGCTGCATCTATCGAGCCGTTACTGATAGAACTGCTATCAGTAAGACTGGAGGAATCTGGAATGATTCCA
Organism: Sporosarcina sp. Y1011; assembly: GCF_057669885.1. Classification (NCBI taxonomy): domain Bacteria; kingdom Bacillati; phylum Bacillota; class Bacilli; order Caryophanales; family Caryophanaceae; genus Sporosarcina; species Sporosarcina sp. Y1011. Next base: position 55,486 of record NZ_JBYHFP010000012.1, read on the forward strand.
AGATGTGATTGTAAGATGCCTTTCACTTCTGTTAAATCGGTTTCCTCAAGCGTCCAGTAATAGATACCCGTCGACATATCGTCTTTGCCTGTTAAGCTTATTGTGTCGATTTGTGGCATACCGCCTTTAGCATATTCCAGGAACGATTTCATTTCATTAAAGGTCATGTCCGTTTTCATATTGTCGCCAACCGCATCAATCACGTCACCGTACTTCGTAACAGATTTGAAGGAAGTAGCTTTTTTCATTATGGATTGTAAAATCATTTGCTGCCGTTTCCCGCGTTCTACATCAGAATCAAGTTTACGCGTCCGGGCAAGTGCAAGTGCGTGCTTGCCATCGAGATGCTGAAATCCTTTGATAAGTTGAATCGTATTATTATCGTCTTCGTCTTTTTCGAGTCGGTCATAGGGAACCTCTGCTTCAATTCCGCCAATCGCATCAACGACGTCAATAAATGCATTAAAATTCATTTTTACGTAGTAATCGACAGGCGTTTCGAATAGTTCTTCAACCGCCTCAATCGTTGCACGAGTTCCACCAAATGCATGGGCATGCGTGATCTTGTCCCTGTATCCGACTTCCGGAATATAAACATATGAATCTCGCGGTATACTGACAAGTTTCACAGATTTTTTCTTTGGATTCAACGTAGCGAACAGAAGGGCATCTGATCGGCTGTTGCTATCGCCCTGGCCGCGCGCTTCACTATCATCAACTCCGATGAATAAAACTGAAACATTGTCAGTTGCTGGCTCAACTTCCGCTTCACGTAATTCGGATTTGGATCGGTCGGGAACGACTTCATATGCACGATCCGCAGCGTCAACAGCCTTTTTTTGCAGTGAAACGGCATATGCTGCAACGACTAGGAAAATAGAAAGTGTAAGAAGGAGAGAAACCTTTAAGGCAAGGCTTTTACGTGACGATTTCCTCTGTTTTTTATAGTCTTTTCTTTTCATTCAAAGTTCCTCCGGCATCGGCTATGTAAAAATATCCTTCGTCATAGCTGATCATATAAGTGGCGAATTGCTGTCAATAGATACAGACGGTACGACAGGATAAAATGTTTCAGTAAATAAATGACCGTAATCCATCCTATTATACTATCTTTTCTGCCAAAGGTATACTATTTCAAATGTCGAATTCTAAAAAAACGCTAGAGGTCGACACGATTTCTGCCTGTCCATTCGTCAATTCAGTCATCCAGGAAGTGAATGTCCCCGTTTCCGTAGCTGGAACGTGTATGAAGAGATTCACAGATTCATCGTAAGAAACTTCATTTAAGGGATATGTCGATTGCCTTACTTCATGCTCAACTTTTCCTAGCCACGTATAATCGATTGTAACTTTCATGACAGAATGGAGTTTCCTTTCGACCGTACCTGTAGCTGTAATGCCTTCTGTTGTTGCGCGGCCATAAGCGCGTATCAATCCACCTCCACCTAACTTGATACCCCCGAAATAGCGTGTCACGACAATAACGGTATCTTGAAGATCTTGCTTTTTCAACACTTCAAGAATGGGTACTCCCGCTGTTCCAGACGGTTCGCCGTCGTCATTCGCTTTTTGTATATTATTGTGTTCACCAATCATATACGCTGAACAATTATGGGAGGCATTATGATGTGTACGTTTAATTTCTTGAATGAAGTCTAAGGCCTCATTCTCTGTTTCCACACGTTTCACATAGGTAATAAACTTTGACTTTTGAATCAATAATTCACTCTCTCCGTAGTTTTTAACTGTGTAATAATCTGCTCGCATTTGCGGCACCTCCATCACTTGTAATACAATCTTAATATTCACTGGGTCTTATGATGCTATAATAAGTGAGAGATGTTTGGGAAGTATTAATTCTACAACACTCCACTTTAGTATATATGTAATTTTTCAAGCTGAAAGCGGGAGGGAACTTTTTGAAGGAGAATATAATCGATATCAAAACGCTCGAAGCTATTTTTGATAATATGGTGCGTGCAATGGATCACTCAAAGAATGATATCTTCATTATAAGTGAACAAAGCCGTCAAAGCTTTGAAGATATGCAAAGTGAGCTCGCAGCGGTCAAGAGTGATATTTCCCGGGTAATAACTGAAGGTGATTATTTGGAAGGTATGACCCGCCATTCACGCCGGCGTCTTGCTGATGTGTCGAAGGACTTCATGAAGTTTTCAGAAGAGCAGGTGAAGGAATCTTACGAAGTTGCGAATGATTTACTCGTTCGGCTATCGGTCAACCGGATGGAGGAGAAACAGCTGCGTGCTCGTCGGGACGATTTGGATCGACGTCTTCTTGCGCTGCTTGACACCATTGAAAGAGCCGATCATCTTGTCAATCAAGTCGCAACCGTAATTAATTATTTGACATCTGATTTAAAAAACGTAGGCGAAGCGCTGGAAACGGCCAGACACAAACAGGGGTTTGGCATCAGAATTATCCAGGCACAGGAAGAGGAGCGGAAAAGGCTTTCCCGTGATATCCACGATGGACCGGCACAAATGCTAGCAAATGTGTTAATCCGTTCCGGATTGATTGAGAAGGTATATGAAGAACAAGGCCCTGTGCCCGCATTTAATGAACTTAAAGATCTTAAAGAGATGGTAAGAAATGCACTTTATGAAGTTCGCCGTATCATATATAATTTGCGTCCTATGGCACTTGACGATTTGGGTTTAATTCCAACATTGAAAAAGTACTTGTCGACAATAGGAGAGTATGAAAAGGGGACCACCATTCACTTTCAAAATAGTGGAAAAGAGCAACGTTTTAAAACGGATTTTGAAGTATCAGTCTTTCGGCTAGTGCAAGAATCCGTTTCAAATGCCTTGAAACATGCAAAGGCGAAGGACGTTTGGGTGAAAACTGAATGGCATCGCGATATAATGAATATTATCATAAAAGATGATGGACAAGGATTCAATCAAAATGAAGTTAGAGATAAATCATTCGGTTTAATAGGAATGCGAGAACGAATTGAATTGTTAAAAGGGGATATAACAATCACCTCAACGCCTGGAAATGGTACGATAATTTATATCCAAATTCCACTCCAGAGTGAAATAATCGACGACTAGATGTTAGGGGAGGAAATGACTATGACAAAAATATTAATTGTAGATGATCACCAACTATTCCGTGAAGGGGTAAAGAGAATCCTTGATTTTGAAGATTCTTTTGAAGTTGTGGCTGAGGGCGGCGATGGTAGCGAAGTGAATGAGCTTTATCAACAGTGCGAACCGGACGTGGTTCTTATGGACATTAACATGCCACATATGAATGGTGTCGATGCAACTGAAAACCTCATCAAAGAATATCCCAAAGCGAAGGTAATTATGTTGTCAATTCACGACGATGAATCATATGTATCACATGCACTTAAAACAGGTGCACTCGGTTATATGTTAAAAGAAATGGATGCGGATGCAATCATCCAGGCGATTAAAGTCGTTGCGTTAGGTGGTTCGTACCTTCATCCAAAAGTGACGCATAACCTTGTTACAGAATACCGAAGATTGAGCGAACGTGAGCATAAGGGATCCTTCCAACAAAATGATATCCGTCGCCCGTTCCATTTACTTACTAAACGTGAGTGTGAAGTATTACAACTGTTGACAGATGGACAAAGTAACCGGACAATCGGGGAGACGCTTTTCATCTCCGAGAAGACCGTCAAAAACCACGTGTCAAGTATTCTACAAAAAATGGCAGTAAATGACCGCACACAAGCGGTCGTAACAGCGATTAAAAATGGTTGGGTTGAAGTAAAATAATTTGGTGAATTGAATAAAAGGAAAAGGGCTTTCTGTTTTTGGAGGAGCCCTTTTACCTGTTCAGGAGGATGAAAATGAAAAAAGTAGTCGTGCTTTTTAGTCTGTCTTTCATTTTACTGCTAGGAGCTTGTAGTGGTGACAAGAAAGAGCCTGTTGAGAATGGTTCCGTCGATGACGGCGAAGCAAAGAATGAATATGGCACAATTGATCATGGAGTGGATGAAAGCAAAGTGGGATTTAGCTTGACAGGAGACACTGTAGAAGAAGCTTCTGGCGTTCCAGCAGACGAAAAAGAGCAGATCCTAGACGTATACAACCTAAATTTGGAAACGCTAAACAAACAAGATATCGATGGCTATTTAGATACATTGTCAGCGAAGGATTATGACCTTGAAGAGGAACGTTCTATTACGAAAGATGTTTTTAGTAAGTATGAATTAAATCGTGAAGTTTCGAATGTAACGATTGTGAAGTATTCAGAAGAGGAAGCCCAAGTGTTTTCAAACCTAAAGACATCTTTCAAGCAATTAGAGACGGGTCTTGAAACAAGTCCGAGTGGTAGGCAAGTAACTGTCCTTAAAAAAAGTGATGGTGATTGGAAAGTGGCTTCGGTTCATTATATCGGTGATATAGAGACGAAATAAGTATACGATATGCGAGACTTTCAGCGATTATGGCTGGGAGTTTTTTTGTCGGTTAACCAGAGTGTATGGTATTTCGACTTGATTCGCCGTTCGGTATTCTTTGTGGGTAAAGAAATTATGAAGTGTTGTATTACCGATAAACTTCGGCATTCCGTGTGTCTCCAAATATGCTTAAGATTTCCAATGATTTGTAGGTTGATTTTCCGAGGGTATGGGCATACAATAGATATACGAACATTTGTTCTCGATTGAGCGGAAGGAGTGATTGTAGTGCCTTTAATACCCCCGGAGGCATTACCTTATTTTGAGAATATGATTTACTTACCGATGCTTCTAATTATCTTGGAGAGAGATCGGGAATCATTCGAAAAAGGTCCTTTCAAATTAAAAGGACCTTACGTTAAACTCGTCGACGAGGCAACGAAAATTGCACGTGCAGAACTAAAGGAAACGACAATCTACTTGCGGCGGCGCAATATGAAGGTGATACGTAACAAAACGGATAGCACATTCACCGAGTATGTATTCATGCACGGAGGATATGAAGATCATAGACGCTATTTGAATGTCCGCCTGCGTAATCGAACGGAAGAACTATTGGCCAAATACATTGCGATGTCAGAGAGCTGAATCATTGTCGTCATCATCGTCAAAAAAGTTAAAAGTAGAAGGCCTGCTCAGTTGTCTCTGTTTTTTCAAAAAGTTCTTTTCTAAAAGAGTGGCGAACGCATATTGACGATACAATGTTGTAGGGGAAACATTTAACTTGAAGGATCGGCTATTTTCTAGTGTAATTATAGAACCCAAATTGTCTTCTTCTATTTTTTCAATCGCATTATAGGAAATCCAGACATTCTGTTCGGAAGATGGTGACATGGTGGGCAGGAAAATGTATGGTATTCCAAAATCATGAGCCAGGATAATCGGTGTTTTATGGCGTTTACCAAGTACCATTTTTGCTGAATTAGTCGAGTTGTGAAGAGAATTTCCATAATAGTCACAGGAATTCCTGACGATATGGATAGGACGTCTTGGAACGCTTAAATCACCGTTGCGCTCATTAACATGGGTAAAAACTTTATTGTCTTGAATCATCGGACGTAACATGAATGTGTCAAAGGAAATAATGTATTGCGCACTTCGTTTCTTATTCTTCAAATTAATGCACTCCTCATAATTCATATTTGTATTATAAGTAGATTATAAATCCAGGAATTACAAACGCAATTGTGCATACTGTTCTTTTGGAAGACAGAAACAGGCTGTTTCTCTAGGAGATAATGACGGTTTCTCTTGTGGAAACAGATGTTATTGGACCAAAAAGGAAAAGTGGAAAAAGAAAGTATTATTCCGTATGATATTGAACGGAATAACGCCATTCTTTCCGGCTTATCGTGGGAGGTATCCACAAAGCACCAAAGCGGTATTAGCAGGATTTCAGGTTCATCCCCTATGTATTGAACTTTTTAAGCGCCATGTAAAAACAGTGAGCCTTCCTCATAAAATTCGAAGGAAGGCTCACTAATCATCTATATATATAAAATGATGTAATCATGAAATATTACTAATGGTTAGAAAGTCTTCCTATTACGAATTTTGATATTCAACAGCGGCGGCACCAAGCGTCTTCGCCGCAACAAGCATCGCATTTTCATCGATGTCGAATTTGGGATGGTGATGCGGAAATGGATTCTCAGGTTTAGCGCCCGTGAAGAAAAATGTACCTGGTACTTTTTCTAGGTAGTAAGCAAAATCTTCGCCACCCATTTGCGGCGTAGATTCAACCACTTCCAAGCCGGAAATCGTTTCAGCCACAGTTTTCAAGAATTCCGTTTCGGCAGCATGATTCACAACGGCCGGATAGCCCCTTACGTATTCGAAATCGATGGTACAGTTGTTTGCAAGAGCAGTTCCGTCAACGACACGTTTCATTTCGAGTTCCATCAAGTCACGAATGTTAGGATTGAATGATCGAACTGTCCCACCCAGTTTTGCGGAGTCTGCAATGACATTAAATGCATTTTGCGAAACGAATGAGCCTATGGAGAGTACAGCCGATTCGACCGGATTGACGCGTCGGGAGACAAGTTGTTGTAAATTCATGACAAGCTGTGCACCAATGACAATGGCATCTTTCGTTTGATGGGGAGCTGCACCATGCCCGCCGGCTCCTTGAATTGTAATGTCAAAACGATCAGCTGCTGCCATAATAGGACCGGTTAAATATTCGACTGTGCCGAAAGGTGTCAACGACCACAGATGCGTTCCAAAAATAACGTCGACCCCATCAAGGCAACCGTCTTCAATCATCGAAATTGCACCACCTGGAGCAAATTCTTCTGCGTGTTGGTGGATGAAGACATATTCGCCCGCAAGGTCTTCCCGTAATTCATGTATCGCTTTCGCAAGCTGAAGCAGTGTAGCGGTATGTCCATCGTGTCCGCAAGCATGCATGACGCCGGGGACCGTTGATTTGTAGGGTACATCCTTTTCATCCTGTATGGGAAGTGCATCAAAATCGGCACGTAGTGCAACTGTCTTTCCAGGTCTTCCTCCGAAGACACGTGCAACGACGCCATTGCCGCCTACGCCTTTACGCACTTCAACCCCGAGATTAGCATAAAAATCAGCTATGTACTGGGCGGTTTTTTCTTCCTTAAAGGACAACTCGGGATTCATGTGTAGGTGACGACGAATAACGACCATCTCTTCATAAGCACAATCAAGTTTTTCTAACAGTTGCTCTTTCAATGGACTACCCCTCCCAAAATTACACTAGTTTAGATGTTGCTGTTTCCATTATAGCAAACTATCCGAATGAGAATATAGACAGCAACACAAAACGCGACCAGAATGAGGTCGCGTGTAATTAATTATTTTTTTGTGGCATACTCCGAAATGTAAGGAGCGCTCGAGAAGATATGAAGTGTTTTATCAGCGCCCGCTTCTGCACGATCTTTCGAATGAGCTTGTGCGAATGAAGATGAGTTTTTCCATCTCGCATAATAAGTATTATCCGTCCATTCTGTCATGACAATGTATGTATCAGAATCAAGTGGACGAAGTAGACGAAAAGCGATGAATCCAAGTTCAGATTCGATTTTACCTGCGCGGTCTTTAAACCGAAGTTCGAAAATGGGGCGCCCTTCCTCTGTGACCGGAATATTGTTGAATACGAAATAGCCTTTTTCTTGAAGTGTACCGGAAGAACCAATCACTTCATAACGGCGTGGTGTTTGGAATATTGTTTTCCCTGCTGTTTCATGCAACAGCAAAGAGTTGGCTTGCCCATGCATGGCAATCAATCCTTTATCCGCGTGCTTTTCTTTTAAGCCTTCCATGAATTCCGGTGTGCCGGATGTCATAAAGATATTCACTGGTAAAAACCTCCTCAAATTAGTTCCTATACCTCTATTTTCCCCTAATTAGGAACTTAAAACAAACAATGACGAAATGATGGCAAAAAAACAGAAAATGTCGCACAAATTGATGACAAAAGGGTCTAAACGCTATACTTTGCAAGGAAAAACGTCTATATTGAGTACCTATATGAGATAAATAAACGATATATATAAGAAAGTGGGATGAAGCCAAATGACTAAGTTCAACGATACACTTTTACGTGCTGCAAGAGGAGAAAAGATTGACCACACGCCGGCATGGTATATGAGGCAAGCGGGACGTTCACAACCCGAATATATGAAAATTAAGGAAAAATACTCCCTAGAAGAAATTACACAGCAACCGGAACTATGTGCATACGTTACCAAGCTTCCAGTCGATCAGTACAATGTCGACGGAGCAATCCTTTACAAAGATATCGTAACGCCACTACCAGGGATTGGTATTGACGTGAAAATCAAACCAGGTGTTGGTCCAGTTATTTCAAATCCGATTCGTACCGTACAAGATGTCCATAATCTTGGCGATTTATCACCGGAGGACGACATTCCTTTCGTTCTTGAAACGATTAAAATATTGACGAAGGAGCAATTGAATGTTCCACTTATCGGTTTTGCAGGAGCTCCATTTACGCTTGCGAGTTATATGATTGAAGGCGGTCCTTCGAAAAGCTATAACTTAACAAAATCATTCATGGTATCTGAGCCAGAAGCATGGTTCGCGCTAATGGACAAACTTGCGGATATGACGATTACCTATATTACTGCACAAGTAAATGCAGGTGCAAAAGCAATCCAAATCTTTGATTCGTGGGTGGGCGCATTGAACGTTTCCGATTACCGGATTTTCATTAAGCCCGTTATGACACGGATTTTCACGGAATTGCGTAAATTGAATGTTCCACTAATCACGTTCGGAGTTGGCGCAAGTCACTTAGCGAACGAATGGCACGATCTGCCTGTAGATGTTGTTGGTCTTGACTGGCGCCTGTCCATTAAAGAAGCAGGGGAACGTGGTCTGACAAAACCAGTGCAAGGTAATCTTGACCCATCATTGCTGTTGGCGGACTGGTCCATTATAGAAGAACGTGCAAAAGTAATCATCGAGCAAGGTGTAGAACACGGTAATCACATATTTAATCTAGGACATGGTGTTTTCCCAGATGTGAAACCTGCAACATTGAAAAGACTGACAGAATTTGTTCATGAATACAGTACACAGCTACGTAAATAACGTACTAATCCGAGCGATGAGGTGAACATGATGACAAAGAAAAAAATGGGATTATTAGTAATGGCGTACGGAACACCGAACAAAGAAGAAGATATTGAATCGTATTACACACACATCCGTCGAGGGCGTCCGCCCGCACCTGAGCAATTGGAGGACCTTCGAAACCGTTACGAGGCAATTGGAGGAATTTCACCACTCGCCAAAATTACGGAAGACCAAGCAAACGCACTTTGCAATCGTCTGAATGAAGTGCAAAACGACATCGAATTCAAGGTTTATATCGGATTAAAACATATTACACCATTCATTGAAGAAGCAGTAGAGAAAATGCATCAAGATGGCATTACAGAAGCTGTCTCAATCGTACTTGCGCCACACTTCTCGACGTTTTCCGTCAAGTCGTATAACGGACGTGCGAAAGAAGAGGCAGACAAGCATGGAATCGCTATTACTTCTGTGGAAAGCTGGTACACACAGCCGAAATTCATTGAATTCTGGACCGATAAAGTACGTGGTACATTTGAAAGTATGAGCGACGAAGAGAGAGCTTCAGCCTGTTTGATTGTTTCAGCGCATTCGTTGCCTGAAAAAATCATCGCAAGCGGCGATCCATATCCAGAACAATTGAAAGAGACTGCAGACTTGATAGCATCAGCTGCAGGCGTAAAAAATTATGAACTGGGTTGGCAAAGTGCAGGGCAAACACCTGAACCATGGCTCGGTCCTGATGTTCAAGATTTGACGCGCGACTTGCATAACGAAAAAGGCTATACAACATTTGTCTATACCCCGGTAGGCTTTGTTTCCGATCATTTAGAAGTGCTGTTTGACAACGATTACGAGTGTAAAGTTGTTTGTGATGACATCGGAGCTTCTTATTATCGTCCGGAAATGCCGAATATTGACCCACTATTTATCGATGCAATGGTGGACGCGGTATTCGAAAAAATGGAAATGGTCTAATACGAATGAAAGAAAGTGATGATGGACATGAGCGGACAAAACAAGAAAGTCGTCATTGTCGGTGGAGGAATTACTGGTCTCTCCGCGGCATTTTATATGCAGAAAGAAGCGCGAGAAAAAGGACTCCCTCTAGACGTCATCTTAGTCGAAGCATCCAATCGGCTGGGTGGAAAAATTCGGACAGTCCGGCGTAACGGTTTTATTATCGAGCGTGGTCCCGATTCATTCTTAATTCGAAAAAAGAGCATGGGTATCCTTGCAGAAGATCTCGGAATTGAAGGGGAACTTGTAAAAAATGCGACAGGACAAGCTTACGTACTCGTAGGCGGTGAATTGCATCCAATTCCGGGGGGGTCTGTCATGGGCGTCCCGACGGAACTCGGTCCATTCATGAAAACGGGTTTGTTTTCTTGGGCTGGAAAACTGCGTGCAGCCGGAGACTTTGTGCTCCCGCGTTCCAGCATTCAAGGGGATCAGTCACTCGGCGCGTTTTTCCGCAGGCGTTTTGGTGGAGAAGTTGTCGAAAATCTCATTGAACCGTTGTTGTCAGGCGTTTACGCAGGCGATATCGATCATATGAGTTTGGAATCGACATTCCCACAATTCTACGCGGTAGAAAAGAAACACAGGAGCCTCATTCTTGGGATGAAAAAGACAACCCCGAAACAAGTTCCGCAGAAAGATGGACACGGCGCGAAAAAAGAGGGCGTCTTCCATACATTTCGCAATGGTCTTGAAACAGTGGTCGACGCAATTGAGAAGCAGCTAAATCCAGGAACAGTCATGAAAGGCGTCAGGATTGACGCAATTGAGGAGCCGAAAACGGTCGGAGAAAGAACGACTCTTGAACTGAATGACGGCCGAAAAATCGAAGCGGACGCAGTTATCCTAACAACTGGACACGAAATGGCAGGCCGCTTATTCGCTCCGCACGGTTTGCTGCAGGATTTGAGAGAGATTCCGACAACATCCGTAGCAACAATTGCCTTGGCTTTTCCGGAAGAACTTGTCGTTCAAGACAAAGAAGGAACCGGTTTCCTGGTCTCAAGAAGTAGCGATTATTCAATTACAGCGTGCACATGGACGCATCGGAAATGGCCGACCACAACGCCTAAAGGCAAAGTACTTATCCGTGCATTTGTAGGCAGGGTAGGCGATGAAGCGATTGTTGACCTGCCAGATGCTGACATTGAAAAAATTGTTCTTTCCGATCTTGGTAAAATCATGAATATAAAAGGAAAACCGGACTTTACCGTCATTACGCGTTGGAAAAAAGACCGGCCGCAATACCGGGTTGGCCATAAACAGCGAATTGCAAAAGCACGTGCTGAACTAAAGTCGACATTCCCGCAAGTCAAACTAGCCGGCGCATCTTATGATGGCGTTGGACTACCTGACTGTATTGATCAAGGAAAAGCCGCAATGAAAGAAGTACTCGAAGATTTATTTACATAAAAAGGTCTGCCCTCGGGTGGACTTTTTTTGTGGAAAAAGGGTATAGAGAATAGATACATAGAAAATGAGTGAAAGTAGGAAAGAGAATGAAGAAACGTTCATGGGGAGTAGGAATAGTACTTGCTGTGCTGTTGTTGAGTGGTTGTGGAATAGGGAAAGCAGAAGGAGGTATGACGTCAAATGAGGATTTCCTCATTATCGCGCATCGCGGGGCCTCGGCTTACGTAGCGGAAAACACACTGGCATCCTATGAGTTGGCGGAGGACCTGGATGCAGACTATATTGAACTTGATATTCATCTGACAAAAGACGGCCAGCTAGCCGTTATGCATGACGCAGACGTTACCGGCACGACACAAGGTAGCGGTGAGGTTGCTGAATTGACGCTTGCAGAGCTAAAAGAGCTGTCTGCGAACTTCCGACGCGATGATAAGAAGATGCGGGCTGTAGATGGTCCATCCGATGAATACGCTGTACCGACACTCGGCGAAGTGTTTGGGCAATTCGGGGAAGACATGGGTTTCATTATTGAATTGAAGGACCCGAAAGACTATCCCGGAATTGAACTAAAGCTAATCGATGTCTTGAAAGAATATGACATGATCGGGGTTAGGGAAGACGGGCGTTCGAAAGTGGCGATTCAGTCATTTAGTGAAAAAGGATTAAAGCAAGTTTATGAACTAAATCAGGACATTCCTCTCCTACAACTCATTTCGTTTGATGAAGATGAAGAAGCAAAGTTATCGAAAAAAGAAGTGGAAAAACTGCTGACCTACGCTTCAGGGATAGGCATTAATTATGAAGCGTTAAGCGCGCCATTCATTAAAGAAATGCATGACAAAGGACTGGCCGTTTACGCATACACCATCATAGATGCTGAAACCGCATTGAAAATGAAAGCAATCGGCGCAAACGGAATTCACACAGATCGTCCTGACATACTCGATAAATAAAAAACAGCAATAGAGGTTGAGCTCCATGGCTGTTTTCACGATTTAAAGGATATTACAATCATTACATTTGTTGCCGTAGCATTCATGTTGCTCTTCGATTTCGTTACCGCATGTTGTACAAATCTTAGCAGGCAAGTTTTTAAAAAAATCGATGACATTTTCAAGCATACTCATTCTCTCCTTCCTCTGTTGTATTAGTACTAATGCGATTTTTTGATTTGTAATAGTACAGGTTGTATAAAAAAATTAAAGAATATTACAAGAATCGCATTTGTTGCCGTAGCATTCATGCTGCTCTTCGATTTCATTTCCGCAAGATGTACAAACTTTAGCAGGTAGGTTCTTGAAAAACTCGATAACATTTTCAATCATAGCTAATTTCCCCCTTATCTAAGTGTATTAGTTTTAAATAAATTAATTAAAGTGTAATAGTACAGGCGTTGCAAAAAAAAGTTACAGTATATTGCAATTGTCGCATTTGTTACTGTAGCACTCGTGTTGTTCTTCAATTTCATTCCCGCATGTCGTACAAACTTTAGCAGGTAGATTTTTGAAAAACTCGATTACATTCTGAATCATATTTTCATTCTCCCCTCACAAATTGTACTAGAACTAAATCTGTTATTAGTAGTGTATTATAACAGTGGTTAGAATGTCAAGGTATTTTTTACTTAATTCTGAAAAGTTTAAGATGAGGTCATCTCGTCTTGAAAATGATAAAATAGATAGGAAGCTATTTATAGGGAGCGATAACTATGCATTTCATTGATAATAAAGGAATTACAGATCCACATATCAACTTGGCAATAGAAGAGTATGTGCTTAAGAATATGGATATCGAAAAAGATTCATTTTTGCTGTTCTATATCAACGAGCCGTCCATCATCGTCGGTAAAAACCAGAATACGGTTGAAGAGATTGACACGGAATACGTGGAGGCAAATGGGATTCATGTTGTTCGCCGTCTGTCAGGCGGGGGCGCAGTTTACCATGATTTAGGCAACTTGAATTATAGCTTCCTCACAAAAGACGACGGGGAATCATTCCGCAACTTTAAGAAAGTTACAGAACCAATCGTTCAAGCACTAGCAGAGATGGGTGTCAAAGCTGAACTGCTCGGACGCAATGACATTCTTGTGGAGGGACGTAAAGTTTCGGGTAACGCACAGTTTTCAACGAATGGCCGTATGTTCAGCCATGGAACGTTGATGTTTGACACAGAAATTGAGCGGGTTGTTTCAGCGCTGAAGGTGCGAAAAGATAAAATCGAATCAAAAGGCATCAAATCAATTCGCAGCCGTGTCGCAAATATTTCTGAATTCCTCGAGGAACCTATGACGATTGAACAGTTCCGACTGGAAATCTTGAAATCGATTTTCGGCGGCGAAGAAAAAATCCAGTATTTGGAGCTAACGGACGAGGATTGGGACAACATTCGAAAACTATCTGAGGAACGCTATGCCAACTGGGATTGGAACTACGGTAAATCACCGAAGTTCAACATGCAGCATTCACACCGTTTCCCGGTAGGCGGCATCGATGTCCGTATCCAAGTGAAGAAAGGTATCATGGAAGACATCCACATTTTCGGCGACTTTTTCGGTGTCGGAGAAGTGAAGGTCATCGAAGAAAGCTTGAAAGGCGTCCAGTATGAAAGACAAGCAATCAGCGAAGCACTTGCGCCGATTGACATTCCCACATACCTCGGGGGCATAACGAAAGAAGAATTTCTCCAATTAATTTATTGATGCATTCACAAGCCTGACACACAGTCAGGCTTTTTTTGTGGGATAAATTCTTGATAACCAGATCTCTCGCGTGCGGCTGCCTGACCTGCACCGGTGACCGCCCATTCTGCGTCCACGACCGCCCGAATCGTATCCACGACCGCCCAATCCGCGCCAGCGACCGCCCGAATCATGTCCATGACCGCTCAAACCGCGCCGGTAACCGCCCGAATCGTGGACACGACCGCTCAATCTGCGCCGGAAACCGCCCGAATCGTGTCCACGACCGCCCAATCCGCGCCAGCAACCGCCCGAATCGTGTCCACGACCGCCCAATCCGCGCCATCGACCGCCCGAATCATGTCCACGACCGCCCAATCCGCGCCATCGACCGCCCGAATCATGTCCACGACCGCTCAATCCACGCGTGCGACCGCTCGAACCCCACCCCCGACCCCCGAAAAATATCCAATTCCCATTAGCCTTCCAACCACCATAGCTATTTTTGCGCTATAATATAGGGAACAATGAAAGGGGATGGGTCGATGGAAAAACACCGTATATTCATCGTGGAAGACGATAAGAAAATTTCGCAACTACTAGCAGATACATTAAGGAAATACCAATACGAAGTAGCAATTGTCGAAGATTTCGACCGAGTCACCGAAGAAAGTCTAGCGTTTGAGCCGCATCTTATTTTACTTGACATAAATCTGCCATCCTATGACGGCTATTATTGGTGTCGCCAACTTCGCCAACAAACTACGTGTCCTATACTATTCATTTCAGCGCGATCTGGTGACATGGATCAGGTATTTGCATTGGAAAATGGCGGGGATGATTTCATCACGAAACCTTTCCATTATGAAATCGTCCTTGCCAAAATACGGAGTCATCTGCGCAGAACGTTTGGCGAATATGCACCGAATCAATCTGAGCGTACCGTGAAAGCGGGATTGCTGACAGTTTATATTGAACGGATGGAATTGCATGTTCGAGAAAATGTCGTTCCCCTACAGAAAAAAGAGTGCGTCATTCTCGAGATGCTGATAGATGCCTCTCCTAAAGTAGTGTCACGGGAAAATTTACTCGAAGAATTATGGGACGACCAGTCTTTTGTCGATGAAAACACATTGAATGTCAATATGACGCGGGTACGGAAAAAACTGGCGGATTATGGCGTTAAATCCTCCATCGAAACGGTACGTGGGGCAGGCTATCGCTTCTTGTTGGATCCTGAAGAATCATGAAGAAACTGAAATTATTCCTGAAAGAACATGTATCGTTCCTTATTTTTCAAGGGATTCTGATGCTGTTCATTATGCTGCTTTATTGGCTTGACGGCTTCCGCAATTTCAACACGGCAGTCTATTCAATCAGCATGAGTATGTTATTGACCAGCGGTTATTTGTTGAGCAAATTCATTATGAGACGTTCCTTTTACGATGCAATCACGCGGAAACCGACAAAAATGGAAGACGCACTAATCCGTCATGCGCATGCACCCGAAAACAGGCAAACAACCGAATTCACGCGTGAATTGTACAAGTTGTATCAAAACGAAGTACAACAGCTATATGCGGCACAACATCGGCAACTTCATTTTATGAACCAATGGGTGCATCAGATGAAAACACCGATATCGGTCATGGGTCTCCTACTAGAGGAGAAGGATAACCTGGACCGAAACAGCATTGCTGAAGAAGTTGAGAAAATTCGACGCGGACTCGATTCAGTTCTAGTGAATGCACGACTTGAAACATTTGAGCAAGATATGCAAATTGAACGGGTTGGTTTGAAAAAAATAGTGCAGGAAATCGTAACGGAACATAAGCGGTTGTTCATTGCGAACGGTGTATTTCCGGTTATTTCAATAGATGATCAATTTCTGGTCGCCACAGATGTGAAGTGGATGAAAATCGTAATTGGCCAGTTCATTACCAATGCGGTGAAATATACATTTGCTGAAGGTAAGAAAGTTCATTTTACCGCAGCACGTACGGGACATGGGCTGAAATTGACAATTCGGGATGAAGGAATCGGAATCCCTTCTTCAGACTTGAAGCGCGTGACGAAGGCTTTTTTTACAGGTGAAAACGGGCGGCTGACAGGTGAATCGACGGGCATGGGGCTTTATATTGCGTTGGAAGTATGCAATCGACTCGGTCATCCGCTATCCATCGAATCGGAGAAAGGAATCGGGACAACAGTGACGGTGTTATTTGAAAATGGAGAGGCGGGGGAGACGGATGAAGCGGAAGGCAATCGTGGAAATGGCGGAAGTGACGAAAATTTATGAAGGAAAAGTAATGCACCGGGCATTGAACCGTCTCGATTTTGAAGTGGAAGAAGGGGAATTCGTTGCAGTGATGGGGCCTTCTGGAAGTGGGAAAACGACGTTGTTGAACTTAATTTCTACAATTACGTTGCCGACATACGGAAGTCTGATAATCAATGGAATCGAACCAGAGGCTTTAAAGCAAAATGACTTGGCTTTATTCAGAAGGCGCAATCTGGGGTTTGTCTTCCAGGATATCAATCTGCTCCAAACGTTGACGGTGGAAGAAAACCTTGTGTTACCGCTAACGCTCGATGGTTTACCTGTTTCAGAAATGGAAAGACGCATCGCTGGAGTTGCGGAATCGCTCGGTTTGAAAGACATCTTAAACCGCAGACCTGATGAGTTGTCGGGAGGACAGGCACAGCGAACGGCAATTGGCCGAGCGCTTATTCATAAGCCGAAAATCATTCTGGCAGATGAGCCTACGGGGAATTTAGATTCGAAGTCTGCGAAAGATGTGCTCGAATTGCTGAGTCATATCAATAAAATGGAACAGACGACAGTCGTTATGGTAACGCATGATCCAATTGCTGCCAGCTATTGTGACCGAGTGCTATTCATCAAAGACGGCGAATTTTTCAATGAAATCTATAAAGATGAAAGACGTCAAACATTTTTCCAACGTATTTTGAACGTCTTGTCTCTTCTCGGAGGGAATGTCCATGACCTTTCGTCAGTTCGCTTACCGTAATGTCGTTCGGAATAGGCGCATTTACGCTGCATTTTTCATGGCGAGCGTTTTTTCAGTTATGGTATTTTTCCTGTATTCAATGCTGTTGTTCCATCCATCCATAGAGGACCGGTTTGTACGGGAAATCGCTGTCATGGGGATGAGTATAGCGGAAATTATATTGTACATTTTTACAGTATTTTTCTTGTTTTATTCGATGCGGGCATTTTTACAAGCGAGATCGAAGGAGTTCGGCATACTGCTCCATTTAGGCATGGCAAAGCGGCAATTGCACCGTCTGATTTTCACTGAAACGATGTTAATTGGCGTTGCTTCCATTGTGGCAGGAACCATTCTTGGGTACATGTTTTCGAAATTCTTCTTTATGATTATACGAGAAATCGTTCTCTTGCCAGCATTGCCTCTTTACTTTTCATGGGAACCATTTGCACTGACGATTGGTGCTTTCTTAAGTCTGTTTGTGATCATTTCGTACGTTGCACCTGTTTTCATCCGGGTTGGAGAAATTGCAGATCTTATACAGGAAGTTCCAACTTCGGGAAATAAAAGCGTTTACGGTTATTCGAAAACCCGTGGCTATTTGGGGTTACTGTTTCTAGCGATGTCATATGCAATGGCTGCCTCAACAGCGAATTCTGTTATAATTGGATTGATTTTTTTCCTGCCGCCACTCGCGACAATTGGAACGTTCTACTTTTTCACGGATTCTTTGCCATTATTGCTACATAAGCTTCGCAATCGAAAAAAACTATATTGGCATCATTACTGGCTATTGTCCATTTCAGAAGGTGTCGTTCGGCTGCGTGAAAATGCGCGCATGTTTTTCATCGTAACAATGGTTTCCACGATAGCGTTCATGTCGGTCGGCGCACTTGCATCGCTCACATCGTTTGCTTCCCAGTACCGGGAAATGCATCCACTGGGACTTGTGTATAAGAGTCAGCAAGGGAACGACCTTGAAAGTAAGCATATTGAACAACTTGTCGACGAATTGAATACGAACCAAATCGACTATTCGCTTATCCGTTTCCAAGTGATCCATCAGTTGTCGACGTTCACGGAGAATACCGTTGCGATATTGAAGTTGTCCAATGTCAATATGCTTGCCGCTTCGTTCGGTTATTCCGCGATTGAGTTGGATGAAGGAGAGGCTGTTTTCCTTCCCCCCTCCGTTTCATCTTATGATCAGCTGAAAGACCGTAAAGTAGAGACCCTTCTCAAGAATAGTAATGTAGATGTCAGAATTAACGGAGCATATCCACATCAATTGTTTTCCTCTTATTCCATTGCAACGAATGCCATCATATTGAATGACACCGATTATGAATATGTGTCAGAAAGCGGTTATATGAAGGGTTTAGAGCCATTTTCTTACTATGCTTTTAACGTCCCTGATTGGCAAAATACAAAGGAAATCGGCTTAACAATTAATGCGAAAGTTACGGAATCATTCCTGTTGGGGGATTCGGACTTGTTGTATTCATTTGAAAATCCTGGCTTGAACTATTCGGGTATTCGCACGACATTTTCACTGCTGCTGTTCATCGGATTATTGCTTGCAGCCGTTTTCTTCCTGGCCGCCGGAAGCTTCATTTATTTCAGGCTGTATACTTCACTTGAACGTGATCGTAAACAATTCGACGTGCTGCGGCGCATGGGAATCACAGATCGCGAAATTAAGAAAATAGTCAACCGGCAATTAATCCCACAGTTTTTCTTCCCATGGGGTGTCGCGTTGGTCCATAGTTCGTTCGCATTTCTTACCCTACAAGTGATTTGGGATGCGCTTGCCGAAATTTCTATTGTAAAAGAATTGGCTATGGTTCTCGTAGGCTTCACACTTATGCAACTGGCTTATTTCTATTTAATTCGCTGGCGCTACTTGGCGCATATAAAAGCACAGGGATGAAATTGAGTTTTATTGATGTATTGTTTTGTCTAGCTCCAGCAGCCAGATGCTCGGGTCATAAGTCGGTCCGGCTATGCGGCAAAGGGCGCCTCTCCGCCAGCCCGTCTTATGCCTGTCGCATCTTAACGGCCGCTTCCGCTTTTCGTGTCTAGCTCCAGCGCCTAGGGGCTCGGGTCATAAGTCAGATTGGCTGTGCGGGAAAGCACCGCGTCGCCAATCCGTCTTATGCCTGTCGCCCCTGAACAGGCGCTTCCGCTTTTCAACTGTCTAGCTCCAGCAGCCAGATGCTCGGGTCATAAGTCGGTCCGGCTATGCGGCAAAGGGCGCCGCTCCGCCAGCCCGTCTTATGCCTGTCGCATCTTAACGGCTGCTTCCGCTTTTAGTATCTTGATTTGTCAGAACTTTTCTTATATAATGATTATGATAGGGGAATGAATGGTCATTCATTTAATTAAAAGGGGATGAAAGTATGAATTTAGTTACACGTGTGCACGAAACTGCAATGACGCAGCCTGAAAAAGCGGCTTATCACTTCATGGGGAAAGATACTTCATATGCAGAATTCGATCATTCCGTGTCCATGTTCGCATCTGCGCTTCGAGGACTAGGCATTGAAAAAGGGGATCATGTTGCATTTCTTCTAGGCAATACACCACATTTTCTAATTTCGCTCTACGCAACAATGCGAATCGGTGCTACGGCGATTCCCGTCAATCCGATTTACACGCCAGATGAAATTTCTTATATCTTACACAATAGTGACGCCAAAGCGGTTATCGCGCTTGACCTTCTGCTTCCACTTGTTGAGCAGGCAGCCGGTGCATTCCCGACTATTGAGCATTATGTAATCTGTGAAACGGTTCCGGAAACACCAGAGAAAATTGCGGCATTGCCGGAAGCGGTTAAGTCGAAAGTTCGTTCATTCTCACAGCTCATTGCAACAGGGACGCCAAACCTTGAGCCCATTTCTGTTGATGAAAATGAAACCGCTATCATTCTATATACATCAGGTACAACAGGTCACCCTAAAGGAGCGATGCTGACACATGGAAACTTGTACTCGAACGCACGCGACGTTGCGGATTACCTCGATTACTCGGAAAATGACCGCGTCGTCGCTACGCTTCCGGTATTCCACGTATTTGCACTGACAGTTGTCGTCAACGCGCCACTTGTGAAGGGAGCTACAATTTTGCTAGTTCCGCGCTTCAATCCAGCGGAAATCTTCAATATCGTGAAGGAACAAAAAGCTACAATCTTTGCGGCTGTGCCAACAATGTACAACTTCCTTTATCAGTATCCGGAAGGCAATCCGTCCGATTTCGAGACCGTACGGACGACAATTTCTGGTGGATCCGCGTTGCCAGTTGCATTGCTTCACAATTTTGAAGAGAAATTCAATGTGAGGATTTCAGAAGGATACGGGTTATCTGAAGCGTCACCCGTAACATGTTTTAACCCGCATGACCGAGAGCGTATTCCAGGCTCAATTGGGACAAATATCGTCAACGTTGAAAACAAAGTCGTCGATGAGCTAGGCAATGAAGTCGCGGATGGCGAAGTCGGCGAATTAATTGTGCGCGGACCAAACGTGATGAAAGGCTATTATAAAATGCCCGAAGAAACGGAGTCCGCTATCCGCGACGGCTGGTTGTATACAGGGGATATGGCTAAACGTGATGCCAATGGCTACTTCTACATCGTTGACCGTAAGAAGGACCTCGTTATCGTAGGCGGATACAACGTCTATCCACGTGAAGTCGAAGAAGTATTATTCACTCACCGTGATATCGTAGAGGCGGCAGTGATCGGCTTGCCAGATCCAGATTTCGGCGAAGCAGTTCATGCGTTTGTTGTATTAAAAGAAGGCGTCAAACCTGACCAAGCATCGCTAATTGCATTCTGCGCGGCCCGTCTAGCGAAGTATAAAATACCCAAACAAATCGAATTTTTAGATGAACTGCCGAAAAACACGACCGGTAAAATACTAAGACGATCATTGAAAGACCAAGTGAGACTGTAAATGATTGAGCCTTCTCAAGGTTACATGGAAGCCACTTAAAAACGTACATTTACCTAAATTAAAACGACGACATTGCGTTCGATTTTGAACGAAATGTCGTCGCTTTCTTTCTTGTAGAAGTTTGATAATGCGCCTTCTTAAATAGACCACAAAGCGCCAAAGCGGTATTAGCAGGAAATCTATTTCATTCCATGTATCAGGACTATTTCAGTAGTTGCTTCTGTCATCGCTTCGCTCATTACATGAGTTACAGCGATTTCGCCCTGAACGTTTTTGTTTTGAATCCGTGCGGGTATCGCCCAGACGTTGTCGACCGCAGGCAGGGCGTCGGTTATTCAACTTGCGCTTTCTGTCGCGATACGCCTGTTGATACATAGAGTTGTCATCCTCTTCATGAAAATGTGACATGAGTAAACCTCCTTTCCGGGTAGTAGAGAAAGGAGGTTTAATCGATTATGGCATACTGCAAAATCCTTCTCTTACCTTAACGTACGCAGTTGTACCAAGGGGGGAGGAGACAAATGCGTACACTCAAAAAATACTTATGCGTGGAGAGAGTAAAGGGATTTACACGAAATCGGAGTCAGATAGGGAGCCAGCTAATTCCTATCTATTGCTCCTGGAATTTATACGGTTTCTGGTATCCTTGCTAAAAGTACTTTGAGAGCGTGAATTACGACGATATTTGTCTACGTTTCTTTGTTTATCACGAGGATCTTGCGACATTAATTTATCCAACCCCACGCGATCTATTTTACCCTTCACTTTTTGTATTTCATCTTCAAAAAATAGTGACATGTCCACCCTCCTTTCATGCTTATTGAGTGAAAGGAGACGTAGGCAATTGTTAATATGCAGTTCTCTTCTCCCTCTTCTTACAGTACGTGGTTGTACCAAGAGGAGTAGAGACGAATGCGTATACTTTTAAAGTAAATATTATTTCGGATAGTTGTTTGAATGTGCTCTTAATTGGCAATGAAAATGATTGTCAATTACAATGGTGAAGGGTAAGTATAATGCATTAAAGACGTCGACCTAAAAGTGGGTCGACATTTTTTTGGCTCATTAAATGCAGATTCTTGATTCGTAGCAATAAATTTACCCTATTAAAACCATACTGAATGAAGAGGTGAAGAAGATGTATAAATTGTTATCACATAATGACCTAGATGGCGTCGGATGCGGTATTTTAGCAAAGCTTGCTTTTGGTAAGCAAGTAAAAGTTCGCTACAATTCCGTTTCTGGGCTCGATCGTGAAGTTGAGGGGTTCCTTGAAAACAATGATTTAGAAATGGGTTTGTTCATCACGGATTTATCCGTTAATGAGGAAAATGAAAAAAAGCTAGATGTCTTTTACAAAAATGGCGGGAAAGTACTCCTGTTAGACCACCACAAAACGGCTCTGTCTTTTAACGAGTATGAGTGGGGACGAGTGATTGTTGAGGATGCGGATGGAAAATTAACATCTGCGACATCTTTGTTTTACGATTACCTGGTGACGCAACAACTATTAGATCCCACAAACGTCGTCGCTGAATTTGTTGAGCTCGTTAGGCAGTATGATACGTGGGAATGGGAGAAAAATGAAAACCATCAAGCGCAGCGACTGAATGCTCTTTTCTATCTAATAACGATTGAGGAATTTGAAGAGAAAATGATAGAACGGCTAACAACTAGTGAACAATTCCAGTTTGATGCGTTTGAAACTAAATTATTGGATATGGAAGACAATAAAATTGAACGATACATTCGTCGAAAACGCCGAGAACTCGTTCAGACGCAAACGGATGGCCTTTATGCAGGTATCGTTTACGCGGAATCGTATCACTCTGAGCTTGGCAATGAACTTGGCAAAGAATACCCGCATCTGGATTATATCGCGATATTAAATGTTGGTGGAAAACGAGTAAGTTTCCGAACAATCCATAACCATGTTGACGTGTCTGAGGTAGCAGGCTCTTTTGGAGGCGGCGGGCACGCAAAAGCATCCGGCTGCTCTTTAACCAAAGAAGCTTATCAATTTTTTGTAGCAGAAACATTTCACTTGGAAAGATTACGTGAGGATTCGAAAGGGAATCGCCATAACCTGAAAAGGTCATCGTACGGCTCACTTTATCAAAATAGGCAGAAAGAACTCTTTCTTCTGTATCCAATCAATGAGACAGAGTGGGCGATTGAACAGACAACTTTTTCTAGTTTTGAAGAAGGAGAAAATCACTTGAAAAGGAACCAAGAAGCTTGGCTTGTCCAAGATGATGTGTTCGTGAGCTATCTAATGGAACGAGCAGGAAAATAAATTCCAACATAAAACCCTTTCCGCAAATGGAAAGGGTTTTACGTTTGTACGTATTCGTTTGATCACTTAATAACAAAGTTAATAAGCATTTCCTACTTGCGATTCCTTAATTGCAGCAATTACGTTTTCTTCTACCAGTCAGTCCTTGATTCCTAGAAGTGTGTCGTCTTCTACCAGTCAGTCCTTGATTCCTAGAAGTGTGTCGTCTTCTACCAGTCAGTCCTTGATTCCTAGAAGTGNCAGTCCTTGATTCCTAGAAGTGTGTCGTCTTCTACCAGTCAGTCCTTGATTCCTAGAAGTGTGTCGTCTTCTACCAGTCAGTCCTTGATTCCTAGAAGTGTGTCGTCTTCTACCAGTCAGTCCTTGATTCCTAGAAGTACGTCGTTTTCTATCAGTAAGTCCTTGATTTCTAGAAGTACATCGTCTTCGACCAGTCAGTCCTTGATTCCTAGAAGTGCATCGTCTTCGACCAGTCAATCCTTGATTCCTAGATGTGCGTCGTTTTCTATCAGTAAATCTTTGATTCATGAGTTTGTTTCTTTGTGCAGCTAAAATCTTTTCGTCCGCAAAAGTACGCATGTTTCTAACAGTTCGTCTGCGATTGCGAGATGTGCATTTTCTACCAGTGCGTGTGTCTCTGACGGTTTGTCTACGATTGCGAGACGTGCACCGTTTTCTGCTAGTACGGTTTTGGTTCCTAGTATCGCGCGTGTCTCTGACAGTTCGATGTTTGTTGCTGCGAGGATCCTGAAACATGAAATCATCTAACCCCAAGCGATCGGCTTTTTCAACCGCTCTTGCTATTTCATTTTCATAAAAAATAGACATATTTATACCTCCCTTCTTCATTGTTTAGGGAAAGGGAATTGAAATGGCCTTTGATTGAAACACTTCGGATTTATAGTAAATTCCTTCCTCTCCCCTCAAGGTACGTCGGTGAATCGAGAGGGATAGAGTCAAGTGCGTACAATGTTAAAATAATTATTCTTTACATAGGAAACATCTTTGATTTCCCTTCATAGGAATAGGGTAACGATGAAGGGAAAGGATCCGCATGAAGAAGGATATGAAACTACCTGAATACCGGCTTTTTATTCATCCTCTCGAATTAAGTGAAATCCGTAAAGACATTTGGATAGATGATCCAGTTCAAGCAAAGCTCACGATTAACGAGAAAAAGTTAGATATTGATATTGCATACCGTGGATCCCATATTCGTGGCTTTCCCAAAAAATCATTTCAAGTCACTTTTTATAAACCGGCGCTGTATCGAAATACAAAGACCATTCATTTAAACGCAGAATATAAGGATCCATCACTGATTAGAAATAAATTGTCTTTTGATTTTTTCAATGAAATTGGTTGTCTCTCTCCAAAGTCTCAATTTGTGTTTTTGAAGATAAATGGTAAAAACGAAGGGCTCTATCTGGAATTAGAGTCAGTGGATGAACACTTCCTCTCGAATCGGAAATTACCTTTAGGGCCTATTTTTTATGCAGTGAATGGGGATGCCAATTTTTCATTGATGAGTGATCTTGATAAAGAAGTGAAAAAGTCTCTTGCGTTTGGTTACGAACTAAAATGGGGAACAGCACAGGATGAACAAACAGTACACGATATGATATTGAAGATTAATACGATTCCGAGGGAAGAATTTGAAAGTGAAATAGTTAATTATGTGAATGTCGAGAAATACCTTTGCTGGTTAGCTGGCGTCGTATTTACCCAAAACTTTGATGGATTTGTTCATAACTATGCACTTTACCAGAACGGAGAAACGGGGTTATTTGAAGTCATTCCTTGGGATTACGATGCAACATGGGGCAGGGATGTTAACGGGGAAGTGATGGAGGAGGATTATTTAAGAATAGAAGGCTTCAATACACTAACCGCGCGAATTCTCGATGTGAAAACATTTCGAGATCGATATAAGAATAAATTGGAAGAAATTTTGAGCAACCAGTTTACTGTGGACCATTTGAAGCCGAAAATCGAGCGCATGCATGCTTTGATTAGGCCGTATCTATTGAAAGATCCATATAAGAAAGATAGTATCGCTTTTTTTGATAAGGAGCCTGCGTATATTGTGGATTTTATAGAAGCACGGGCGGCATATATTAAGGGGCAATTGGCGGGATTAGACTAGGCAGATAGTGTTTTAGGATGTTATTTGCCTAGTTGAATTAATGAATCACTTTGAGTCTGCTTAATGAGAGAGTTTTAGTTCAGAGTGGACATTTTAGACCGCTTGGCGCTTTGGGGATGCCTCTGGCCCTGAGCCTGGATTAGCGCTTCGCATCCAGTCTCATGGCTTCGGCGACCCCTTTGCCGCGCCGGCGCTGGAGTGTTCCATTATTGATAGTAATTCTGAGATGTATGCACTGAGATTATAATGTGATTACTTTTTGATACTAATTTCATTGAAGAAAGACGCACTATTGATTGCAAGTCTAATCCCCAATAACGAAATGTGCTTTCTAAAAGAGACCCCCCAGCGAAGGCGCGACTCAGTGGTAGCCGAAGCGATAAGACTGAAAGTGGGCTTCTTTCCGGCTTATCGCGGGAGGCATCCACAAAGCGTCGAAGCGGTATTAGCGGGATTTCTAAAATTAACTATAATGTGTGGATTTTTATTAATCACCTCCGCAATTATAGATAAAGAAATGCGCCTTCACAAATTGACCATCCACAAAGCGCCGAAGCGGTATTAGTGGGATTTCTAATTCAATCACTTGTTAGTCTCCTGTATTTATCACAAAAGGCGAATACTCGTTCAATTTCTAACGGGAATTCGCCTATTTGTCAAGATTTAATCTTCCCGAATAAAAAGGGAACCTGCTACAGATGTCGAAATAAGTAGATAGAGATTACATAAGGGGGCATTACAATGGAAAAACGTAAATTACAAGTGGATGACCTGTTCAAATTACACTCTGTAACGGATCCGCGGATAGCGCCCGATGGTAAGGAAGCGGTGTTCGTAAAAACGCATATTGACGAAGCGGTAAATAAATATATATCGAATTTATTTCACGTGAGTCTTACTTCAAATGAAGTAACGAAGTGGACGCACGGAAAAGAAAGTATTTCATCACCAGAATGGTCTGCCGACGGAAAACAAATTGCTTTTTTATCAGACCGCGAAGAGAAGAACCAAGTGTTTATCCTGCAAGCACGAGGCGGGGAAGCACAAAAACTGACTTCTTTCGAAAATGGGGTTTCCAGTTTCCTATGGTCGCCTTGTGGGAAAAAAATATGGGTCAATGCAGCCGTTAAAGAAGGCAAGTCTTTTACGGATAGAGAAGAGAAGGACGAAAAGAAAAAGCCAGAACCATACCGCGTCACGAAGATGAAATACCAGATGGACGGAACAGGACTTCTGCCACCGGATACATACCAGCAAATCGGCATCGTCGACATCGAGACGCAAGAAGTGACGCAGTTCACGGAAGGCAATCATCAGTATGGACTCGAAGCCATATCGCATGACGGTAAGAAACTCGTCATTGGCGTCAATCGAACAGAAAATCAGGATTTCGATTTCCGGCAGCCGTTGCTACTTGTCGACGTTGAAACGAAAGAAGAAACGGTTCTTGTGGATGAAGAAGGCTTTTATGGCGGGGCGGCGTTCTCACACGACGACCGTTATATCGCATTCATAGGTGCGGACAACAAATTCTATAATGCGACCCATTCAGATCTTTATATTTACGACACGGAAGATGGCACGCAAATGAATTATACGGAAAGTCTTGACGCTCCAATCGGAGATGCTGTAGCTGCGGATTTTCAACAGGGCTCGGGCGCACCGGCGGTAGTTTGGACGAAACACAACCAGCTGTATTTCCAATTGTCGACGATGGGCGATGTCCGTTTGTATTTTGCATCGCTTGAAGGGGAATTGTATCCAGCAACAACTGAAAATGAACATATTTACGGCTATGATTTATCGGCAGACGGTGAGTTTGCGCTCGTTGCTGTCAGTAATGCCATCAATCCGGGAGAACTGTACAAGCAGACGATTGTATCAGGTGAACGTGAAGAACTCACTTCATTTAACAGTGCGTATTTGAAGGAAGTTGAACTTGTTGAACCCGAGGCAATCGTCTACAATAGCGTGACAAATTGGGATGTGCATGGCTGGCTCATGAAACCGGCGGGCTACGTCGAAGGTGAAAAATATCCGCTTATCGTTGAAATTCATGGCGGTCCGCACGTAATGTTTGGGAATACGTTTTTCCATGAGATGCAACTGTTAGCGGCACAGGGGTACGGCGTCCTATACGTAAATCCGCGCGGCAGTCATGGCTACAACCAGGAGTTTGTGGACGCGGTACGTGGCGATTATGGCGGCGGGGATTACGAAGATATTATGGCTGGACTCGATTATGTTATCAAGGAGAATGACTGGATTGACACAGATCGCCTTGGCGTAACAGGCGGCAGCTACGGCGGCTACGGCGGCTTCATGACGAACTGGATTGTCGGTCAAACGGATCGATTCAAGGCGGCGGTTACACAACGCTCGATTTCGAACTGGATCAGTTTCTTCGGCGTCTCCGATGTTGGTTACTACTTGTGTGATTGGCAAATTGGCGCAGATATGACTAATGTTGAAAAACTGTGGGAGCATTCGCCGCTGAAATATGCTAAAAACATTGAGACACCATTGTTAATCCTACATTCTGAAAAAGATTTCCGTTGCCCAATTGAACAGGCGGAGCAGCTATACATTACATTGAAAAGCATGGGGAAAGAAACGGAATTCGTCCGTTTCCCAGATGCTGATCATAACTTATCGCGCACCGGCACACCGAACTTGCGCATTGCGAGGTTGGATGAAATCACAGGCTGGTTCGCGAAATATATATAATAGAGCCGGAGGAATCTGTTTGAGTTACACAAAAGATGGAGTTACAATACGACCCATGAAAGAACAAGATTTACAGCGCATGTGGGAACTCAGTTTTAAAGAGGAAAACCCCGAATGGAAAAAGTGGGACGCGCCTTATTACGAACATAAGACAATGACATATGAAGCCTTTCTGAAAGGTAGCGACGAAATTGTGGACCAAGATGATTGCTGGGGCATTGAAGTTAATGGCGAATTAATCGGTATGGTTAGCTATTACTGGGAGCATAAGCCGTCCCTTTGGCTAGAGATGGGAATCCTCATCTACGAACCAAAATATTGGAGCGGGGGCTATGGCACGACAGCACTCATGCTTTGGATTGAGCATTTATTCCATGAAAAGCCGCTGGTTCGTGTGGGATATACAACGTGGTCAGGCAACAAACGAATGATTCAAGTCGGTGCGAAACTCGGCATGATGATGGAAGCACGTATACGGAAAGTCCGTTATTGGAATGGTACGTATTATGATTCCATTCGGATGGGCATTCTCCGTGAAGAATGGGAGGCTCGGCGATTATCGGTAGTTAGAGACAAGTGAAATAAGGATTATAGTTTTAAAACAGCCATTCCGTAGATGCGGGGTGGCTGTTTTTATTGGACGGTTTGGTGGATTTTATGGGCGGTCGACGCGGCTTATTGGTCGGTGTGGAAGGGCTTACGGGCGAATGGCGACGTTTGTTGAGCGGTTTGGAAGAGTTAATGGGCGGCCGTCGTATTTATTTGAGCGGTATGGTGGATTTTACGGGCGGTCGGCAGTTTGTTGAGCAGTATGGGAGGGTTTACGGGCGGTTAACCGTGAGAAACGGGCACGACCATTAGCACCTGAGAAATAATGAAGAGTTTCCATTTTGGGTCGTTTAGCAGGCGATAAGAAAGCGAAGGAATGGTATAATTGATGGAAAATAGTGGGTGGAAGTATGTTAACAATACATATTAATCTACTACTGGAGCGTGAAAAAATGGCTTTATTTAACGTTATGGAACAAGTCGTACACGATGTGCTGATGCAATATAAGGACCAATTGCAACTGGTATGTCAGTGCGAACGATGCTTGGATGATATCATGGCAATCGCGCTTAACGAATTGCCGCCGCGCTATATTGCAAACGGGGAGTATGGGCCCTACGTCAGAGCTGAGCATGTTGCAGATCGCCAAGGGGCTACAAATATTATTCTCATCGTCACAAAAGCGGCTGCACAAGTGTCAAAAGATCCGCGCTGTCCGACGATGAAACCTGTTATTCCACCGCCTATCGCTTAATGGGATCATCAATCTAGCACGTCATCGATTGGAGGTAAGCGCAAAATGGACATTTCACAAATTAGTATTTTAGCAATCATACTTGCTGTCGTGGCAAATATGATAATCGGGGCTTTATGGTATTCACCATTACTCTTTGCAAATATATGGATGAAGACGCTTGGGAAAACGCGTGAGGAATTATCAGCGAGTAACCCAAATATCGGATACGGACTGACCACACTTGCCGGCATTATTACTGCGATCATCCTATCTCTTTTCATCTCGATGCTTGGGACGGTTACAGTTGGCGGAGGAGCTTTAATTGGATTTTTAGCGGGAGCTGGAATCGCAAGTGCACGGGAATTGTCACCTACATTCTTTGAGGGAAGAAAATATACACTCTTTCTCATTAGTGCAGGTTATCATATTGTATCGTTAACAGTGATGGGCATGATAATCGCATTTTTTATGAAATAAAGAGGAGAAGGCGTGTTTGCCTTCTCCTCTGTTCATTTACCTTTAAATTGAGGCTTTCGTTTCTCCCCAAATGCATTCAGCGCTTCAATCCGATCTTCTGTTGGAATCGTAAGTTCATACGCCTTGCGCTCAAGAGCAAGTCCGGTCTGTAAATCCACATTCATGCCGTTCTTCACCGCGAATTTCGCTTGTTGCAACGCAATCGGGCCATTTGCTAGAATTGAATCTGCAAAGTCAGCGGTTTCTTGGACAAGATTTTCCGGTGTTGTAATGCGAGTAAGCATTCCATAACCTAGCGCTTCTCCAGCTGTTAGTCTCCGAGCCGTTAAAATCAGTTCGAGCGCTTTTGATTCACCTATTAGTCTAGGCAGACGCTGTGTTCCACCTGCACCAGGAATAATCGCTAGACTCGTTTCCGTCAGCCCCATAAGCGCAGAATCAGCTGCAATTCGGAAATCACAGGCAAGCGCAAGTTCCATTCCTCCTCCAAATGCAAAGCCATTCATCATCGCAATGGTAGGTTGCGGCAAGTTTTCAATTGCCGAAAATACCTCGCCAATTTTGTAGAGGTTACGTTTTACATGCAGATCCGGAAGTGTTTTTCTCTCCTTCAAATCAGCCCCCACACTGAAAGAACGGTCGCCCGCACCCGTAAATACAACAACGCGGATGTCCGGATTAATGCGAATCGCCTCTGTAACTTGACCAAGTTCAATAAGCATGTCGTAATTAAATGCATTCAACTCGCCTGGACGATCAAGCGTCACAAAAGCAAGATTGCCTTTTTGCTCATAACGGATTGCTTCCATATAAATATCCCCTTTGACTTTAACATTCTATAAGTTGAATATACCATTATTCATAGGGGGTTGCGAATGTGAATAAAATTCACTAATTTGTAAATAGATTTGTATGATTGTGAAATTTTGCTATACTAGTACAAAAGGGGTGGGTAAAATGACAGGTTCGAATGTATTTGTTGGCAGACAACCAATATTGAATCGAAATGGGGATATTTATGCATATGAACTGCTGTATAGAAACAGCTATAATAATTTTTATCCTGATGTAGATCCTCAGAAAGCGACAATTGGATTACTCGTCAATACATTCCTGACAATCGGTGTCAAAAAAGTATCGGAGAATAGTTTGTCATTTATCAATTTCACGGGTGAATTACTCGCCCAGGATATTTTTCTATCTTTAAATCCGGACAATGTCGTTATCGAAGTCTTGGAAAACGTAGAAATTACTCCATCACTTTTAACTAGACTTCGATCGTTGAAAGGGGATGGTTTTAAGATTGCCCTGGACGACTTTATATTACAACCTCAATATCGCGTACATCGTGATCTATTCAAAATAGTTGATTTCATCAAAGTGGATTACTTGGCAACAACCCTAATTGAAAGGAAGGAAATAGCCGATTTTATTCGGAAACATCCTGAAATCGTGCTGATTGCCGAAAAAATCGAAACCGAAGAACAGTTTACAACTGCAAAAGCGACAGGCTATGCGCTTTTTCAAGGCTATTTCTTCGCCAAACCTGAAATTATTACAGGTGTTGAAATCCCGTCAAACGCTACATTGCATTTTCAAATTATGGAGCGCCTTTATCAGCAAACTCCTGACGTGAATGAAATAACTGAACTGATCATGCATGACATTTCACTTTCCTACAAACTGCTAAGGATAATTAATACACACGCATTTGGCGTTCCAAAACAGATTGCTTCTATTAAACAAGCCATTGTTCTGATAGGTCTTCGTGAAACAAACAGATGGATACAAGTTCTTGCTATGCGTGAGATAGGGGAAGGTGAAGGGAATGGCAGAGCAAAAGCACTTGCTGAATACTCACTGACACGGGCTAAAATGTGCGAACTTCTTGCTAAGCAGGATGGGCAGAAAAACCCTGAACAGTATTTCCTGACAGGCATGTTTTCCTTAATTGATGTCATTCTGAAACGGAGCTGGGATGCAATCTTCCAACTCATTCCACTGTCCGACGAAGTTGTGTCTACTTTAAAGGGAGAAGCAACGAAAATTACACCTTATCTTGAACTAACCATCGCGGTTGAAAAGTTCGACTGGGACACAATTGAATATTTGTCGAAGAACATGAAGATTTCACAAACGGAATTGAGCAGAATCACTTTAGAGGCACATCGCTGGGTACAGCAAATCGAATGAAAATGGATTGCTCTCTTTAATAAAAAAGGAGAGGGTGTTATTTGTTTCTCATAGAAGCTAGCTGTATATTTTGATCATATCAATACATATGGAAATCGAGCGAATGTGTTTAACGACAGTCACTATATATAGAATGAATCAGAAATCCTACTAATACCGCTTCTGCGCTTTGCGGATGCCTCCCGCGATAAGCCAGAAAGGAGACCACTTTCGGTCTTATCGCTCCGGCTACCACTAAGTCGCGCCTGAGCTGGAGAGAATTAGAAATCCCACTATTACCGCTTCTGCGCTTTGTGGATGCCTCCCGCGCTAAGCCAGAAAGGAGATCGCTTTCAGTCTTATCGCTTCGGCTA
>NZ_JBYHFP010000013.1:0-84867 GCF_057669885.1 Sporosarcina sp. Y1011
TTAGCTGCATAATATAAAACTCTAACTTTAAGGGGTCACAACACAACGTGACGTTTTCATATTTCTCACAACGAAGCTTTTAATATTGAAAGCACATCTTCATTCTCAAGCCTGTTGAATTTCCCAAGTGGCCCATTGATGGTTGCCTTGTCTGCCATTAAACCCAGTTTGGAATCATCGATATTATAATACGCAAGCGTTTCAGGTGCACCTATTGACGTCCAGAATGCTCTCAATCGTTCAATTCCCTCAAAAGCAATTTCTTCTTCAGGTTTCCCTTCCGGCTCGACACCAAATACGTTGACTGCAAGTTTAGCAAATCGTCTTGGATTACTTTTGACATTATGACGCATCCAGTGTGGGAAAAGAATCGCAAGTCCACCCGCATGCGGAATATCATAGACCGCGGATACAGCGTGTTCGATATCATGAGTAGCCCAGTCGCCTTGATAACCCATTTGAAGGAAACCATTCAATCCTATAGTCCCTGCAAACAGAATCGTTTCCCGCAAATCATAATTAGTGAGATCTTCAACCAGCTTCGGACCATTAGCCATGATCGCACGAAGTACGCCTTCGCACATTTCATCTTGTACGGGTGTGTTTTCAGCATTATTAAAGTATTGTTCAAATACGTGTGACATCATATCAACAATACCGTAAATTGTTTGGTCTTTTGGAACAGATATTGTATATGTCGGATCAAGAATTGAGAATTTCGGGAAATTGAACGGACCACCCCATCCGTATTTCTCTTCTGTTTCTTCATTTGTAATGACAGAGCCTGCATTCATTTCTGAGCCCGTTGCTGCAAGCGTTAAAACTGTCCCAAATGGAAGTGCGTTTTCCGCTAACGCTTTCTTCGTGACTAAATCCCAAGCGTCACCATCGTATTTCGCGGCTGATGCAATCAATTTCACACAGTCTATAACTGAACCGCCCCCAACTGCTAGGATGAAGTCAATATCTTTTTCTTTACAAATCGCTGCACCTTTACGCGCGGTTGAAACGCGCGGATTCGGATCCACACCCGCTAATTCAAATATTTCGTTATTGTTTTCACGTAAAATCGTCATTACTTCATCATAGAGGCCATTCTTCTTAATACTGCCACCGCCATAAACAACAAGCACTCTATTCCCGTAATTCGTTAGTTCTATCGTTAACTTTTGAATTTGGTTTTTCCCGAAAATTAACTTTGTTGGATTGTGAAATATGAATTCATTCATATTATTACCTCCTTCTACTCTTTTCATTATCCAAAACAATAAGCAAGTTTGCAATTCTAAAGGGTGCGTATGAAAACACTATTGTTACGATACTGGGAAAAATCACAAAAGGCATCTCCCGCTTAATAAAACGGGAGATGCCTTTTATATTTAACTTATGCCCAACCACGGAAACGTGATGCTTCTGCAGTTTTACGTACACCAATCATATATGCTGCTAGACGCATGTCTATGTTACGAGTTTCTGCAGTTGCATAGACGTTATCAAATGCATCAACCATTTTTTTCGTCATTTTTTCACGCACTTCTTCTTCAGTCCAGTAGTAACCCATATTGTTTTGGACCCACTCGAAGTAAGAAACTGTTACGCCTCCCGCACTTGCAAGAACATCCGGTACTAAGAGAATTCCACGTTCTTTAAGGATTCTCGTACCTTCACTCGTTGTTGGTCCGTTCGCTGCTTCAACAACGATTTTAGCCTTGATATTATGTGCATTTTTTTCAGTAATTTGGTTTTCAATTGCCGCTGGAACTAGGATATCACAATCAAGTTCAAGCAATTCCTGATTTGTTATTGTGTTATCGAAAAGTGTTGTTACTGTTCCAAAGCTATCGCGACGATCAAGTAAATAATCGATATCTAAACCATCAGGATCATGAAGCGCTCCGTATGCATCGGAAATCCCGATTACTTTTGCACCTGCATCGTGAAGGAATTTGGATAAGAAACTTCCAGCATTCCCGAAACCTTGAATAATAATTTTTGCACCTTTCATATCAATTCCACGACGTTTTGCCGCTTCATTGATAATAATAGTTACGCCTTCCGCAGTTGCCCGGTCACGACCTTGTGATCCACCAAGAACAATCGGTTTACCTGTAATGAAACCAGGAGAATTGAACTCATCAATACGACTATATTCATCCATCATCCATGCCATAATCTGAGCATTTGTAAATACATCAGGTGCTGGAATATCTTTATTAGGTCCCATTACTTGGCTTAATGCACGAACATAACCTCGGCTTAGGCGTTCAAGTTCACCCATTGACATTTCACGGGGATCACAGATAATTCCACCTTTACCTCCACCATATGGCAAATCGACAATACCAGCTTTAAGCGTCATCCACATTGACAGTGCTCTAATTTCATCAAGCGTCACATCTGGATGGAAACGAACGCCACCCTTTGTCGGTCCAACTGCATCGTTATGCTGTCCACGGAAACCCGTGAAAACTTTAACTTTGCCATCGTCCATTTTAATTGGAATTCGCACTTCAACCATACGAAGTGGTTCTTTTAAAAGTTCGTACATTCCTTCATCGTAGCCTAATTTATCAAGTGCATCTTTAAATAGTTCTTGGGTAGACGTAAACAGATTCAAGTTTTCACTCATTCAACGATTCGCCTCTTTGATTTATAATTTTTTCTTATGCATATATTGTAACATAACAGACACTTATTTGGACAAATAATTTATTTTCCAAAGACTTTTTTTATTCTGTCAAGTGCCCAATCGAGTTCTTCTTTTGTAATAATAAGTGGTGGTGCAAATCGAATTACTGTATCGTGCGTCTCTTTACAAAGCAAGCCGAGTTCTTTTAGCTCTTCACAGTATGGACGAGCAGCTTCTTTCAATTCAACGCCGATGAATAATCCGCGCCCACGTACTGATTTTATAGACGGATTATCAATTTTCTTTAACTCTTCCATAAAGTAATTTCCAAGTTCGAGAGAGCGTTTCGCCAATTGTTCTTCTTCCAACACTTCAAGAGAAGCAATGGATACTGCGCAAGCCATTGGATTTCCACCGAAAGTCGATCCGTGTGATCCAGGATTGAATACACCGAGAACAGACTTGTCAGCCAACACACAGGAAATCGGGAATACGCCTCCACCTAGTGCTTTACCCAGGATGTACATATCTGGTTCCATGTCTTCCCATTCACATGCAAACATTTTACCAGTACGGCATAGGCCGGCCTGAATCTCATCCGCTATAAAGAGGACATTGTTCTTTTTACATAATTCACGCGCTGCTTTCATATAGCCTTCAGGGGGAATAATAATACCTGCTTCACCTTGAATCGGTTCAATAAGGAATGCAGCTGTATTCGGAGTGATTGCAGCTTCAAGTGCCTTGATATCACCATAAGGAATAAGGTTAATGCCTGGTAGCATCGGACCGAATCCGCGTTTATATTCAGCGTCTGATGATAAAGAGACCGCTAACATCGTACGGCCATGGAAGTTTCCTTCACATGCAATAATTTCTGCCTGATTTTCTGCTACTTCTTTAACATCATAAGCCCAACGACGTGCCGCTTTAATAGCTGTTTCAACAGCTTCAGCGCCTGTGTTCATTGGAAGTGCCATTTCTTTACCTGATAGTTTACAAACTTTTTCATACCACGTACCAAGTTGGTCATTATGGAAAGCACGTGACGTAAGTGTAACTTTATCGGCTTGGTCTTTAAGTGCTTGAATAATTTTCGGATGACGATGGCCTTGATTTACTGCTGAGTACGCAGAAAGCATATCCATGTATTTATTGCCTTCCGGATCTTTTACCCAAACCCCTTGTGCTTCGGAAATAACAATTGGTAGTGGATGGTAATTATTTGCCCCGAATTTCTCCGTTTTGTGGATTATTTTTTCTGAGACTGACACTTATTTACCTCCTTTGATTATGTAAGAGGCCCACCCTGCAGATGGACCTGTTTATCCATGTCTAGCTCCGGGCGCCCTACGCTTTTCTTATTGTCCCGGCTTCGGGCGCCAGCCCCTCGAGTCGCTTCGGAATCGGGAAAAAGGCAAAGAACGCCTTTATCCCAATTCCTCCAGCGCTTTTCGGGTCTAAGCAGGCGACCTACGCTTTTCTTACAGTGTTTCTGATGTTGTTTGCCCTTGCATATGAAGTTGCAGGTAATCCGGACCGCCGGCTTTTGAATCTGTCCCTGACATATTGAATCCACCAAACGGTTGGTAACCGACGATTGCGCCTGTGCAACCACGGTTGAAGTAAAGGTTACCTACGTGGAAATCTTCACGAGCTTGTTCAATATGAAAACGGTTATTCGTAATGACTGCGCCTGTCAATCCATAGTCTGTATTGTTGGCATATTCAATCGCCTCAGTGAAATCTTTTGCTTTCGATAATCCGACAACAGGGCCAAAGATTTCTTCTTGCATAACACGACCTGTTGGATCCAAGTCCGCAATAACTGTTGGAGCAACAAAGAATCCTTTAGAACTGTCTCCAGTTCCGCCTGCGACAATCCGTCCTTCTTCTTTACCAATCTCAATATAGCTCATGATTTTGTCGAATGAAGCTTGATCGATCACTGGACCAGTGAAGTTTGAGTTGTCTTCTGGATCGCCATACGTCAATTCTTTTGTCAATTCC
This sequence comes from Sporosarcina sp. Y1011, assembly GCF_057669885.1. Lineage (NCBI taxonomy): Bacteria > Bacillati > Bacillota > Bacilli > Caryophanales > Caryophanaceae > Sporosarcina > Sporosarcina sp. Y1011. The sequence continues at coordinate 4,640 of NZ_JBYHFP010000013.1, forward strand.
TCAACGCGCGCGACAACTTGGTCGTAAACATCCTCATGAATAATCGCTCGTGAACAAGCTGAACATTTCTGTCCACTAAAACCGAACGCTGATTTTACAATTGATTGTGCAGCAAGTTCCAAGTCAGCTTCATTATCAACAACGATTGTATCTTTTCCGCCCATTTCAGCGATAACGCGTTTCAACCAAATTTGACCTTTATTCACCTTAGCTGCACGTTCATAGATGCGTGAGCCTACTTCACGAGAACCAGTGAATGAAACAAAACGTGTTCTAGGATGATCAACTAGATAGTCGCCAACCTCAGCACCAGATCCAGGGATGTAGTTTACAACTCCCGCTGGCATTCCTGCTTCTTCGAGAACTTCTATGAATTTGTATGCAATAACCGGAGTTGTCGATGCTGGTTTAAGAAGAACTGTATTTCCTGTAACTAAAGCAGCAACTGTTGTTCCAGCCATGATTGCGAAAGCGAAGTTCCATGGCGAGATGATTACGCCCACTCCAAGAGGGATGTAGTCAAAGCGGTTGTATTCACCAGGACGGCTTACAACAGGAATACCATTTTTCAAATCTAGCATTTGGCGAGCATAGAATTCCATGAAATCGATTCCTTCAGCTGTATCTGCATCTGCTTCGTTCCAAGGTTTCCCTGCTTCCTTCATAAGGAGTGCTGAGAATTCGTGTTTACGGCGACGAATGATTGCAGCAGCTTTGAATAGTACGTCTGCACGGAATTCAGGTTTCACTTTTTTCCATGTGTTAAATGTTTCATCTGCAACTTTCATTGCTTTTTCGGCAAGGTCTTTGCTTGCTTTCGAAACGCGACCTATTACTTGCTCTCTATTAGAAGGGTTAGTTGAAACCAATTTTTCTTCAGTCATGATGCGTTCCCCACCGATGATAAGTGGATAATCCTGTCCTAGATAACCTTCAACCACTTTTATACCCTCAAGAAAAGCTTGTTTGTTCTCTTCTACTGTGAAATCTGTAAATGGTTCATGTTTATATGGAATCATATTATTCCTCCTCATTCAGTAGTAGGACGCAAAATTTATTTGCACATTGTATTTGATTACATATATAATAATGCAAAAGATTGTTGCGGATATCAAGCATTATTCATTATTTTTTTAAAAATAGGAGTTGGAAGGTGATTACTTTGAAGAATATCGACATTTCACTCTTCCCTTTTTATCAGTTTGCGGTGCGTCGCGCAGCGGCTGGTATACATGCAGTTGATAAAATCGGAAGAACTGTCATCTATAATGAAAAGATGAAAGAAATTGAAGGACTCGCACTTGAAGATGTCGCTGATCGGTCAATTTTAGAGCTGTTCAATTTTGACCTGGAGGAAAGTACACTTTTAAAAGTTTTGCAAAGTGGCAAAGAGCAATTAAATGTAAAACAGACTTACTGGAATAGGAACGGTACCGAAATTACAACAATTAATGATACGTTTCCGATTTTTGACAACGAAATTCTAATTGGAGCTGTAGAACTAGCCCGCGACGTTACGGCACTTGAAAGATTTATTCTTCAACCGTTTAGAAAAAACAGTGTTCCAGTGACATTCAATCAGATTATTGCTTCCTCACCTTCTATGAAAGTGGTTATTACGACTGCAAAAAAAGCAGCTCGAGCAAAATTACCTGTACTTTTAATCGGTGAAACCGGAACAGGTAAAGACCTTATCGCCGAGAGTATACATAACGAATTCTCTACTTCCAACACACTATTTTATACCCTATTCTGTCACAGTTCAGACCCACTAGCATTAGATCGTTTAGGTAAAGATTTGAACGTACCAGAACCATTAACTCTTTTTTGCGAGAGAATCGATTTGCTGTCCATTCCACTGCAACAGAAATTACTAGCAATACTATTAGAAAATCCATACAGTAATAAGCAATTCATTGCTAGTATCGGGGATGATCCAGTGGAATTAATTGCTTCGGGTGCTTTATTGAAGGATTTATACTATTTCTTTGCTTCTTTCGCCATCCGAATTCCACCTTTAAGAAAACGTAAAGAGGATATATTACCTTTCGTTTTGGCTTATTTAGAGCGTCGGAGTGAACGGTATGGTTCTACGCTTAAAGAGATCACGGTGGAAGTTGAGGATTTATTCCTCGGATATGAGTGGCCGGGAAATGTGCGGGAACTTGAATTTCTTCTGGATGAAATCTCTTCCGTTGCCACGACTGAGATGGCCATTACATATGATCTGTTACCGTTGCATTTCAGGATGAAGGGCGCAGAGATTACCGAGGAACCGACGCAGGCTACGGACTTTATTGTGCAGTCCGATAAAGAGTTGTTGCCGCTTGATCAGTTTTTGCGTGAAGCGGAAGGCTATTATTTAAAAAAAGCGATGAAACTCAATAATGAAAACATCACAAAAACTGCACAAGCACTTGGCATGAGCAGACAAAATTTACAATATCGTTTGAGGAAATTAAAAAAATGAGGGAGAAGGCATGTTTGCCTCCTTCCTCATTTTTTCTGTCTAGCTTCAGCGCCTAGCCCCTCGAGTCGCTTCAGTCTTGCTGATAAAGGCAAAGAACGCCTATATCTTCAAGCCTTCCAGCGCTTTTCGGGGCTGAACAGGCGCTTACGCTATTCTTTCATTGCCCTGATTTTTCAATCCAGTCTTGGAGTTTTTCTTTCAGTGAGTTGAATCCGTCTGCATCGCTTTCATCGACGCGTGCTTGCAATGATTTGCGTGGACGTTCGTCTTTTCGGATGGTAGCCGGTGCTTCTTGAAGAGCTCTAATGGACAAGCTGATTTTTCCTGCAGCTTCGTCGACCTCTAGTACCTTTACTTGTACTTCCTGCCCCACAGTTAGAAATTCATTGATATCTTTGACAAAACCATACGTAATTTCAGAGATGTGGACAAGTCCTTGTGTTTCATTGTCAAGTGCTACAAATGCACCGTACGGTTGGATACCCGTTACTTTGCCGGAAAACTCTTCTCCTGCTTCGAATTTTTGCGCCATGTAAAACAGCTCCCAATCTATTTTGGTATCGATTCTGCCCTTAAGGCCACTTAAAATTATATCATGTTTGAAGTGAGCGGGCAAAAATTCGACAGTTTGAAAGGGTTCAACGCTATTACACTGCCACACATATTAATCCTCAAATTCGTGCAGTAAAAGATCTAAGTCCGCATGACTGATTCTCCATACAGTATCATCATCCAAAACCATCTGAACCAAATATGCTGTCGTATTTCCTTGTTGAAATCCAATCGAACCTGTTGTTTCTCCGTCACTATTGAAATGCAGACCATCGTAGCTATCAATTGCTATTTCCACTCGACTCCATTGAGCAGTGTATTCTTCAAGCGTAGCCGTATTATTTTTGGTGCTGTAAAGCTGCCACATCGTCTCGGAATCTTCTTGCTCATTTGCGTATAAGTATACCCCGATAATGACCAATGGACTGATTCCTTGCAGTGTGGATTTGTCGTAATTTGATGAAAATGAATGGTACGTCTCTTTAACTAAGTCCTCGAAGAAGGTATCGGGGAAAGACACACTTTCAAAGCCAGATGCATTTTGTCTGAATCCTTGCATGCTAAACGTATCGAGTCTCCCGGATTTTGCAAGTTCCAATGCTTGATGAACATCGTAGGCTTCTAATCGGCTGTGACTATTCGATTCCGTCCAATCCGTCGATTTCATCTCTGAATTAATTGTTTGCATAAGATAAGCCGCTGGTGAACTCTTTCCAGCACTAGCGATTCTTTCCCATCCTGCTCGATAATCCATTTTCACTTTACCGTTAGTATCGAATACCTGATCAGGCTCCGTTCCCCCAATGATTTCGTAAAAAAGTTCACTGTACGACCAACCCAGGTTATGAAATACTTCATCCGTAAACGTTGTGGCTAATAACGTTTTTTCTATTTCTAGTAAATAGTCGATTGAGTCTTCTAGCGGATGCACAAGACCCGGATACATAACCAACGGCGTCGCTTCCAAACCCGTCAAATAGCCGCTAAGATCGGAGTGGATAGAGGATCTAATTTTAGCGCTATGCTCATTCTTTTTAAAAACAGGAGCAATAGGCGCCCAGTTTTTTATGGACACCGGATACATATTTTGTTTAATCATGCCATCCAAGGCAAACTGTAAACCTTCAGGATATGTATCCTTTTGTTTCATGAATCCTTCAATATCTATGATTCCGTTATCTACTGCATCCTCGATAATCTGTTCGTGTTTGTAGAGAATCGCGAAATAGGATTGTTGAATTAGGTAAATCTTTTCCAAATAAGCTAACATAAATTCATTGCTTTTTTCCAAGTCGTCTGCCAGCGATTTTTTAAATAACCGTTTAGTCATCTCAGATGGCAATTCCAATGACTTGATTATTTCCCCATACTCTTCTTCTACCTTTTTCTTATTCAAGCTACCAGTACTGCTTAAAACACTTTCGTATCGACGGATCATATAGTCAAAATCAGTTCGTTGTTGATTTCCGTAATATATATGGTTAAATTCCGCGCCATCTTCAGTCGGTTCAGTCAGACCCAGTTCGGTGTAGCGATTTCCGACTTCTTTTTCAAATGATGCCTTTAGTCGTTCAATATATTTTTCGGCAGAAGCCTTTTTATATTCCTCACTTGTCACAACAGGAACAATCAGCAGTGATAGAAGGACAAGGACTCCCGCAATCCAAGAAATCATGGACTTCTTTGAATACGATTGTACCGCTTTCCCAGTCGTCTGAACTGCCTTCTGCGACTCTGCAAAAACCTGTTCTTTTTTAAATGTAGTTTTTAATCGTCCATACGATTTAGCAAGGAATTCAAGCCTCTTTTCAAGCGACGCGATTTCCAGGTCGTAAAATGCTTCCGCAATGGCTTGTTCGACAGTTTCCTCAGTAGTATCCAGAATTACTGCAATGTCTATTTCATCCAGTTGATGAAATTTCGAGAGAATAAAAGGCACTTTCCTATCTGTTTCAAGCATAACAATCTTGTTATGCAATTCTTGATCCTCTTCAAAAAGAAATATCGGCTCATTCGGTGGATTGGCTAGTCGCGTATTTGATAGAATATTTACTGCATGTTTATATAAAGTCTCAATAAGCGGCTTTTCAAATTCATGGGATTCTAGCTGATTGTGAAAGTTCCTAAATGTTTCCCCCGTTACATCCACAGCTTGTTTTAACGTACAGCCATACTGTATGGCGAAACGCTCGATGTCTCCTGAATAGATGTCCATCCATTGTTCAAAAGCGTCTATCTCGCCAGCCCTCACCTTTTGACTCAACTCGGCATCTTCCACAGGCACCCCTCCAGTACATAATTCTAATTATTTCAATTATATCAAAGATTATCCTGTATTGAAATTTGTTTCACAATCCGAAGTTGTTTTATTGTAAAAATTAAGCCATACCCATTTGAATGCGGGTACAGCTCTACAGGTTAGACGATACATTTCGCCTCGTATTTAATCGCTAGCAACTTATAAGAAATTTGTACACAGTTTTCAATCGGAATCCATTGCTCATAGGAATGTTCATAAACTTCCCGAATTCGCTTTGCAAGGTCTGTAGGATGATCAAGTCGATGTAAATCCGCTACGATATCGACAATTTCAAGTGCATACGCTTTTGGTCCGACTTCGAATGGGTCCCATTGTTCAAGAAGTGCAACAGCCTTTTTATTCATTTCAATTGTATGCACGATGAATCACCTTATTTTTCTCATTATTTTAGACTATGATAACATAGTAAGGAAAAAAGAAAAGAGGGATTTCCATGAATAACTTTGAACTTGTGATTGAACGACGTAAAACACGTTCTGCAAAATGGGACTTAATGGAAATGGTCTATGGTATTGAAGATGCATCCGATATTTTACCGATGTGGGTCGCGGATATGGATTTTGCCGCTCCTGAAGTTGTCGTAAATGCCATGAAAGAACGACTCGACCATGCCGTATTCGGCTATTCTTACATTCACGATGAATGTAAAGATGCAGTTAGCTCGTGGCTTTCTGAACGTCATGGTTGGGATACAAAAAACGAATGGATGTTATTCCACCAAGGTGTTATTCCAGCCATCGCTTCAGTAATTGAAACGTTTACAAATAGGGGTGACGGAATCCTAGTCACTTCCCCCGTCTATCCACCTTTCTTCCAACTTCCCAAACGTCAAGAACGGAACCTGGTCGAATGTATCATGAATGAAGTCGACGGCGTTTACTCCATCGATTTTGAAGAATTCGAGAAAAGCCTTCAGCAAGATGTAAAACTATTCATCTTATGTAATCCGCATAACCCTGGCGGCATCGTCTGGACAGAAGCCGAACTGAAAGAAATGGTGCGACTCTGTACAAAATACAATGTACTGATTTTATCGGATGAAATACACTCAGACCTGGTTTTCTCAGGACATAAGCATATTCCACTGGCTGCCGTAGCTGGCGAAGAAGCCGGACGTATCATAACATGTGTTGCACCTACAAAAACGTTTAACCTTGCCGGAATTCAAGCTGCTGTAATGATTGCGACGGATGAAGATGTGAGACGTAAGCTTTCACTAAATGCCATGGCACACGGCCAGATGGGATTGAATTCATTTGCAAGTGTGGCTTTAACTGCAGCATACAAGGAAGGCGGACCTTGGCTTACGGAGCTGTTGGAAATAATTTCACACAATATGGATTATGCAATTCTTGAATTAACAAAAGCAATTCCTGGTTTAAAAATAGCTAAACCGCATGCGACATATCTTCTTTGGATTGATTTCCGTGGTACTGGATTTTCAGAAAAAGAAATAATGGACAAGCTTTTGAATAAAGGGAAGCTTGCGCTCGAACCTGGATCCAAGTACGGGGAAGCAGGACGTGGGTTCCTTCGTATGAATATGGCAACACCATTGTCAGTTGTCAAAGATGGCGTCAATCGCTTTATCAATGCATTGAGTGATTGAAATAGTTGTAATTAAAGATTACTCATTTCAACAAAAAAAACAGCATCCTCAGTTGGGAGGATGCTGTTTCTCTTTCGCTTCGCGGCGTTCTCGCAAAATGCGTTCTTCAAGTTCTTTTGTTTCCAATTCCTGTTTCTTCGAATTTTTTCGAATCCACCTAAAAGCGAAAAACATGAGAACCATGAAGGCTGCAAACGATAACGCAGCCGGGATGTATTCTGATTTATCTTCCGGAAAGTAAAGGAACGGCATTAATAGAGCGTTCACTTCCATCCACTTCCTTACGTTATTAATTTCACATAATCAAAATTACTTTTGAAGAATTTCGATAGATTCAATTGAAATATCTTCAACTGGTTTGTCTTGACGGCCTTTTTTAACTTTTGCAATGGCATCGACAACATCCATGCCTTCGATAACTTGGCCAAATACCGTATGTTTTTGGTCTAGGTGAGGTGTTCCGCCCATTTCGCTGTATGCTTGTGCAATATCAGCAGGCCATCCGCCTTTTGTCATTTGTTCAACTGTACCTGGAGCTTGTGATGCATGAACAATGAAGAACTGGCTGCCATTTGTACCAGGACCAGCGTTTGCCATCGAAAGAGCTCCTTTTAGGTTGAATAGTTCTTCAGAGAATTCGTCTTCGAAGGAATCGCCGTAGATACTAGCTCCGCCCATACCTGTACCTGTTGGATCTCCACCTTGAATCATGAAATCTTCGATAACGCGGTGGAAGATAATGCCGTTGTAGTAACCGTTTTCTGCATGTGTCAAGAAGTTTTCAACTGTTTTTGGTGCTTGTTCAGGAAAAAGCTTGATTTTGATTGGCCCCATAGTTGTGTTCATAACAACGAGCGCCTCGTTTGCTGCTACTTCATTCGATAATTGTGGATACATTGTTGTTGCCTCCTCTGAGTTCTTAGTACTATTTTTTTCCGCTGGCGTTTTACCAACAGGCACTTCATCTTCTTGTTTCTCGTTCTCTGTAGCACCATTTCCGCAAGCGGATAATAGTAAGAGACTGATAGAAATTGTTAGAAGGGAGAAAATTATTTTCCTCATTATGATTCACCCCGAATCAGTTTATCATATCATATCTTCTATTTCGATAAATAAGCATGAAACTTCCTTCGTTTACCGAACTGTTTTATACTTAATCTAAAGGCACGACGCAGAAAGAAGGTTTTCATATGGACGTGCAAAAACGGAATTTTATCATCATCTGGATTTCGAACGTGCTCGTTGCTGGAACCATGACGATGATTATGCCCTTTTTATCTCTCTATATTGAAACATTCGGTGACCATTCCGATGCATATGTTCAAAAATGGGCTGGTTTAATCTTTGGCGCTACATTTGTTACCGCTTTTATCATGTCTCCCGTTTGGGGACGGGTCGCCGATAAGTATGGTTTCAAGCCTATCCTTCTCATCAACGGATTCGGCATTGCAACATCCGTTTTTTTAATGGGATTTGTCGATTCCGTTGAGGCATTTTTCCTCCTACGTCTTTTAAATGGGCTTGTCACTGGATTTATACCTACGTCACTTGCGTTTATTTCTTCACAGACCGCAAAAAAAGAAGCTGGGAAAATGCTCGGTACGCTACAGATGGGCAGTGTTACAGGAACGTTATTTGGTCCAGTTTTCGGGGGGTTACTTGCGGATACTTTCGGCTTTCAGTACACCTTTATCATTACGTCCATCTCCGTTATCGTCGCTGCACTTATTGTCCTATTCGGGATTAAAGAACAGAAACGGATTAAAAATCCGAAAGCAATTCAATACTCCAGAAAGTCAATAATAAGTGGCCTTCTGCATCACAGACTTATGTTAAATGTCATGATTGTAACAGCACTTATCCAGATCGGAAACTTCAGTATCCAGCCACTTCTTTCTTTATATGTTTCACATCTGACAGATGCGAAAGATGTGGCGTTCCTCGCCGGTATCACCTTCAGTGCAGCGGGGGTTGGTAATCTCCTATTTGCACGGCGCTGGGGTAAGCTCGGCGACGATATCGGCTATGAAAAGGTTCTTTCCGTTTTGCTGATTTTATCATTCGTCTTTATCATACCGCAAGCTTTCGTGACAGAGCTATGGCAGCTTATTTTCTGGCGGCTGCTGTTCGGAATAGCACTTGGTGGAATGATTCCCATAACGACTGCACTGGTTAGACGCGAAGCACCCATCGATATTCAAGGTGAAGTCATGGGTTATAATACGAGCTTCCGTTTTCTCGGGAATATTATCGGTCCAATGTTCGGTGGGATTATCAGTGGTTATATTGGTATTTCTTCCGTCTTCCTGGTCACCGGCGTTCTATTCTTGCTAGGTTTCGCATTTCTCTATTATGCCAAACGAAAACCCGTTCAGGACTTTGAAGATTTCCTAGCATCTGAAGAAAAACGAATACATCCTTAAAAATTCGCACACTTCGATATCCGTAGTGTGCTATATTTTTGTTATTATATGATTTTTGAACGGAGCTCAAAGACATTGAAGCAATTTATCGGTTTCATATTTATCCTTCTCACGATTCCCTTGCTACTCATTGTTCAAAAAGAGATTGCGATCGAATTGAAGAGTGCAGAGTCTTTCAAAGAACAGATCTATCAATCCATTGAGCTGTCCCCCCCAACGAGTAACAATCCCTTAGCACTGAAGGATCGCAACGGTTTAATTTTTGCGGAGGAATACATAGAGTGGCGCGACCCTGTCCCACTGTCAACCATTCCACTATTCGTTCGCCAACTTTTTCTCGAAAGTGAAGACTCAGGTTTCTACGAGCACCGCGGATATGATATTGCAGCAATCGTGCGTGCTTTTGCTGTTAACACAGTGACAGACGATATCAGACAGGGAGCATCTACCATTACACAACAAGTCGTGCGAATGCGCTTTTTATCCACAGAGAAGACTTATGAACGCAAGCTGACTGAACTTTTCTATGCAGCTGAGCTGGAAAGACAATCATCCAAAGATGAAATCTTAGAAATGTATTTGAATGAAATGTATTTCGGCAATCAAGTCTACGGAATTAGTGCCGCCGCAACATACTACTTCAGCAAATCTCTAAATGAGCTGAATGAAGCTGAACTTGCCTTTCTCGCAGCGATTCCGAATAACCCAAGTATGTATGATCCTATAAAGCATTTCGATCAGACAAAAACTAGACAGGAACGTCTTCTTTCTGTCTTAGTAAAAGCTCGGAGCATTACTGCCGATGAAGCTGAACGATATAAAAATACGAGCGTTCAATTAAACCTAAAACAAAAAATGAATGCCTTCCCCGCATACAGTACATATGTCCTTGCTGAACTTACTAATCTTATAGCGCAATCAGAAGGATTGTCAGAAGCAGTAGCAAACGCTTCAAGTGATGCAGAAAAAAATGCACTTGAAGCGTTAGTGAAACAGCGTACCGCTGAGGTTTTATCAGAAGGACTCATTATTGAAACAGCCCTTGACTCTAAAAAACAGTTGCGCGATGAACAGACTATCTCCGCGATTTTAAAACCCGTTGGTGTAGAAGCTGGGTCTGCTGTTATCGACAATGACACACGAGAAATCGTCAGTATTTTTGCCGGGGTCGACTATAAAAAGTTTGACTTCCATCGTGCTTATCAGGCAGTCAGACAACCAGGTTCCGCCATCAAACCGCTTCTAGTCTATGCCCCGCTATTTGAAAGTGGTCCCTATACTGAAAATATGCCCATCAATAGCGGAAATATATGCATCGGCTCGTACTGTCCAACAAATATTGGTGGTTTTGTCTATGGCGATGTAACGGTCAAAGAGGCATTCCGACAAAGTCATAACACGGCAGCCGTTAGGTTATTTCAGATGGTTGGAATTGAAGAAGCATTCGGTTTTATAGAACCCTTTGGATTTAAATCCGTTACAAAACGAGATATGAACTATTCAGCCGCACTAGGCGGTTTTTCAAAAGGTGTGACGCCTATTGAACTGGCAGGTGCCTATTCCAGTTTCATCAACGGGACGTATTCACCTGTCCATGCGATTCGTGCAGTGAAGGATAGAAAGGGTACTATTCTTTATCAATGGCCGGAAGTTAAGAGCGATGTCTGGTCCCCTTCTACAGTTAAAAAAGTTCGCGACTTGATGCAGGATGTCGTATTAAATGGGACGGGGCGTGGCATCAGCTATAGCACCGCGTATACTGGAGCAAAAACTGGAACAACGGATCATTATAAAGATTTATGGGTTGGCGGCATGAACGATACCTATACAACGGCTGTCTGGGTCGGCTCTGATATTCCGCAGTCAGTTAAAAATGTGAGTGACCGAAAACTGCATCTCCAGATATTTTCGGCATTACTCCGAGACTAGCCCTTCACCAAATGGCTAGTCTATTTTTTCGCCTATGAATGGCAAACTTGCGATAACGCCTGTATAGAGTTTCAATAAAATATAGACAATTGTGGAGATGAGCACACACCAAAATGTTATTTCAAAAATAATAAGTCCAATCGTGCTGACAATTGTCATGTATCTGCTTAACTTGTAAACGACATAGACAAAGTAAATGAAAGTCGTCAGTAAAAACAAAGTACCTAATAGTACGATTGAATTGACACCTAACACTGATGCGAGCGCGCCGAAAAAGTAAATGACATTACCTCCCCGAGCTTGGCTATACGATTCTCCCAATACGTCTTTTGAAAAGAACAGCATTGCTGTTTCATGAATTGTCTCCGCAATTAACTTTAGCGCGGAAAACACCATGAAAAACAATAATGAATAGATGACTAGTAAGAAAATACGTAACTGTATTTCCGTTAGGAATTCTCTCATACCTGCATACAGACCAATTCCTTTGAACTGCTCAACAGACACTCCTACTGTGTAAACACCGAATGTTAAACTGAAAAGCACAATTGTAAAGAAAGGCAAATAACCGAATATGTATGGATTTTTCATTTTACACCTCAAAAGTAGTTCTCTTTCTTCAACTCTATAATATAAGAAGAGAGTCGAAAGATGCAATAAGGTGCGGAAATGTTCAATGCAAATACCCCCAATATACGTTATACTTTATAACATTGCAGAAAGTTATGTTTCAATCATCAGGAAGGAGAATTTTCTTGAATTTCGTATTGCTGATTTTTCTGCCTATTGTGGCAGCCTTATTTGTACCTTTCCTATTCAGGAAATTAAAAGATATACATACTGGTTGGTTCGTTTTACTAGTTCCTGTAGCCCTTTTCATTTATTACATTGGATTTATCAAGACAACAATGGACGGCGGACATGCTGTATCTGAGCTTCAATGGATTCCATCGCTCGGTATTTCGTTCGTATCGTATATTGATGGGCTTAGCCTGCTGTTCACCTTGCTAATTACAGGTATTGGCGCACTCGTGGTCCTCTACTCCATTTTTTATCTCGATAAAAATCGGGAAAAACTAAATAACTTTTACGTTTTTCTACTTATTTTCATGAGCGCCATGTTAGGAGTCGTGCAATCGGATAATGTAATTTCTCTCTATTTATTTTGGGAGCTGACATCCATTTCATCATTCCTGCTAATTGGCTATTGGAATACACGTGATCGTTCTCGATTTGGTGCATTAAAATCGATGATGATTACCGTATTTGGCGGTTTAATGATGCTTGGTGGATTTGTCTTACTCGGAATAATGGGCGACACGTTTTCTATACGTGAACTTATCGCAAATGCTTCCACGTTTGTAGGACATGAATACTTCACGCTGGCACTCGTTCTAGTCTTACTAGGCGCATTTACGAAATCAGCACAGTTCCCGTTCCACATCTGGTTGCCCGATGCGATGGAAGCGCCTACCCCGGTAAGTGCATATCTGCACTCTGCAACCATGGTAAAAGCAGGCCTTTACCTTGTCGCTCGATTCACTCCTATCTTCGCAGTTTCTGAAGTTTGGATTTGGCTTGTTACTGGCATCGGCCTTCTAACATTGTTCTGGGGCTCTCTTTTTGCAGTGAAACAGACCGATTTGAAAGCAATACTTGCTTTTTCGACAATTAGTCAACTTGGACTTATCATGTCCTTGCTCGGTGCAGGTGCACTTGCCTATCACTCAGACGATCCAATTTTAAAATTCGCAACATTCGCAGCAATCTTTCATCTGATTAACCACGCGGTCTTCAAAGGAAGCTTGTTCATGGTTGCAGGTATTGTCGACCATGAAACAGGTACCCGCGATATTCGTAAACTTGGCGGATTAATGAGCATCATGCCCGTCAGTTTCACAGTGGCATTCATCGGGTCTATGTCGATGGCAGGATTGCCCCCATTCGGAGGCTTCCTGAGTAAAGAAATGTTCCTTCAATCAATGCTCGCCATTCGTCATTTTGAACTGTTCAACTTTGCAACTTGGGGAATTATCTTCCCAGTTATCGCTTGGATTGCTAGTGTGTTCACATTCGTTTACAGCTTCTACTTTGTATTTAAGACGTTCACTGGACAACAAAAAAGTGAACTTCTTGCGAAAAAACCGCATGAAGCACCTGTCGGCATGCTTGTAGCTCCTGCCATTCTAGCTATACTCGTTGTCACTATTTTCTTTATCCCGAATTTGATTGGGAAATGGTTGGTTAAACCTGCTGTGATAGCTGTCCAGCCTGATTTGTATAGCCATCCTTCTGAAGTTGCAGTACATGTTGCGGCTTGGCATGGCATCGCCGCTCCTGAACTATGGATGACGATTTCACTTGTCGGAGTAGGTCTCGTACTCTTCTTGACAATGAAAAGATGGCACAAGTTATATGACATTCAACCTGAGTATTTTTCATTAAACGCTCTTTATGATTCAGCCATGTTATTTAGCGAAGGTGGAATGAACCGTCTTTCTCGTTTTTACATGACTGGGTTAATCCGTACGTATCTGATTTATATGTTTGCTTTTATCGCTGCCATAACGTCGGCAACGCTCTTTATCAAAGAAGCATTCGTCTTAGATATGAATAGTTTTGCACCGGTAACCTTATATGGAATCCTGACTGCGATTATCTTAGTTCTGGCGGTTAGTATGGTTCTTCTAGCCAAGACGAGGCTGTCGGCAATTATCGCACTCGGCGCAGTCGGATATTCGGTTGCATTATTCTTTGTTCTGTTTAAAGCACCGGATTTAGCGCTTACACAACTCGTAATTGAAACCATCTCAGTTGCACTGTTCCTGTTGGCCTATAAACATTTGCCGTCGCTTAATAACCATGGACAAACGAAGCGCAACAAGGTGGGTAATGCGATTATAGCCGCCGGTGTAGGTATTACAGTAACATTGGTAGCTCTATCAGCCCATTCACAAAAACTGATTCCATCAATATCTCAGTATTATAAAGATACAGTTGCTTCTGAAGCTGGGGGCGGGAATATCGTCAACGTCATTCTCGTTGATTATCGTGGTTTTGATACATTATTTGAAATCACCGTTCTATCAATCGTCGGAATCGCCGTCATTGCGATGGTTCGCCTAAAGCTGTCAAGAAAGGAGGAGAGTACGGATGAAAACAAATGATGTCATTTTGCAAACGGCAACAAAATTCGTATTCTTCATCATTTTCCTTTTTTCAATTCATATTTTCTTTGCGGGACACTACACACCAGGGGGAGGCTTCGTAGGAGGACTCCTCACTACCGGCGCAATTGTTCTGCTACTTTTAGCATTCGACCTGAAAACTGTGCAAAGAGCTTTACCTTTTAACTTCACGATTGTGACAGCTATCGGTTTACTACTTTCACTCGGAACGGCTGCAGGTTCAATTTTCTTCAACGTTCCATTTTTTACACATGTATTTGATGATTTCACTTTGCCTCTATTTGGGACAACTTCCCTTCATACTGCAATGATCTTTGATGCCGGTGTATATCTCGTTGTTGTTGGTGCCGCCGTTACAATGATTCAAACGATTGGAGGAGATGAGTAATGGAATTTATAATGGCTATCGTCATCGGAATTCTTTTCATGGCAGCTGTCTATTTGATACTTTCCAGAAGCCTCCTTAAAATCATTCTCGGGACAGGCCTGTTGAGTCATGGTGCCCATTTACTTATCCTTACGATGGGTGGACTTGGTGGTGCTTCTCCGCCTGTCTTGGCCGAAGGCATCACTGATTATGCTGATCCTTTACCACAGGCGCTAATATTAACGGCTATTGTAATCAGTTTCGGAGTGACCGCATTCATTCTCGTGTTGGCTTATCGGACATATGCTGAGCACAAGACTGATAACATGAATCTCATGAGAGGAAATGACGAACATGATTAATCTGCTTTTATTTCCAATCCTATTGCCCTTCTTTTTCGCAATTATTCTTCTTTTTTTCAAGGAGAATATCAAGGTACAGCGCTCGCTAACATGCATCGGACTTTTGGTAAGCTTGGTTGCTGCACTTTTTCTTGTTGCAAAAGTGAAAGCGGATGGCGTGCAAGCAATTACTCTCGGAAGTTGGTCGGCACCGTTTGGTATTTCGATGGTGTCAGATATGTTATCCGCATTGCTAGTAACGACAACACTCTTAATAACACTGTTTGTTGTGATCTACAGCTTCACAGCGATTGGTGAAGAGCGGGAGCGCTACTTCTATTATCCTGCTATCTTGTTCATGATTACAGGCATTAATGGTGCTTTTACAACAGGTGACATTTTCAATATGTTCGTATTTTTCGAAGTGCTGCTTATCGCCTCTTACCTACTAATCGTTCTCGGCGGCAAGAAAAAACAGCTCAGCGAATCAATCAAATACATACTCGTTAATGTTATATCATCTGCCCTGTTCGTTATTACGGTAGCATTCCTTTACTCAGTCATCGGTACATTAAATATGGCCGATATTTCGGTGAAGATAGCTGAAATTGGACAACCCGGTATCATAACCGTAATCGCAGTCCTCTTTCTTATCGTCTTCGGTGTCAAAGGTTCCCTATTTCCACTTTACTTCTGGTTGCCGGGTTCTTATGCAGCACCGCCCACACCCATTCTTGCACTCTTCGGAGCATTGCTGACTAAAGTGGGTATTTACGGAATCATCCGAACGTATACACTGTTCTTTGTTCATGATTTAGATTTTACACATGGGTTATTATCCATACTGGCTCTACTCACAATCATTGCGGGTTGTATAGGTGCACTCGCTTATTTCGATTTAAAACAAATTATCATTTACAATATTGTAATTGCCGTGGGCGTCATATTATTCGGCGCCGCGCAAATGAACGAGGCTGGTTTAACTGGCGCTGTATTCTATTTAATCCACGACATGCTAATTAAAGGAGCTTTATTCCTTTTAATTGGAATCATTGCTTATGTAACGGGTACATACAATTTGCGTAAAATGGGTGGTTTGATGAACACTCATGCTTCCCTTGGTTGGATTTACTTAATCGCAGCGTTTGGTTTGGTAGGTATTCCGCCATTAAGCGGTTTTGTCGGAAAGCTTTTAATCGTCCAAGGTGCATTTGAGGCAGGTCACGTCTTCGGAAGTATCGTCATCCTGGCATCGAGTCTTGTTGTACTGTTATCCGTTATTCGAATCTTTGTCTATGCATTCTGGGGCAAGCCCGGACTTCATGGAGAATTACCTAAAACAGACAGTCGTTCTTACCGGAAGATGATGGCTCCAGCTATTGTATTAGTCATCTTGTCCGTGCTGTACGGGGTAGGTACTGAATGGCTCGTTCCTTACATGACGGATGCAACAGATGTATTACTACAACCGTCCATCTATATTGATGCGGTGTTAAAGGAGTAGATGACGATGGCATTTCAACTATTATTGAACTTTTTCATCGCTCTCGTCTGGATGTTCATAAGCACCTCATTCACCGCTTCGACATTCATCATTGGATTCTTGATTGGTCTGCTATTAATCATTATGACGAGACGTTTTTTCCCGAACAGACTATACATTTGGCGACTTTGGGCGGCATGGAAATTAGTACTCCTCTTCTTTAAGGAGTTGACATTGTCCAATATTTCAGTGTTACAGGTCGTCCTGCGTCCGAAGTTAAATCTTCAGCCTATGATTTTCGCTTTGCCGACAGACCTTGAATATGACTGGGAAATCACATTGTTATCTAGTCTGATCACATTGACTCCTGGAACGATTGTTTTGTACGTTTCAGATGATCAACGAACACTTTATGTCCACGCCATCGATGTCGATGATGTCGATGATGCAATTGACTCCATTAAAAACACATTTGAAAAAGCAATTAAGGAGGTGAGTCGACCATGACAACATTCATATGGGTTTCTCTCATTCTTGTTATCCTGTCGATTGTTGGACTATTGTATCGTCTCTACCTTGGTCCTTCAATCCCGGATCGGCTTGTTGCACTTGATGCAATTGGCGTCATGCTTATTTCAGCGATTGCTCTGCTGTCTGTCATTTTCGATACAGGGTTTTTCATGGAAGTCATCTTGCTGATTGCAATTATGTCATTCATCGGAACCGCATCATTCTCTAAATTCATTGAGAAAGGAGAGATAATTGAGCGTGATCGTAATAGCTAATATCCTCATTGTCCTAACAATCGTTGTTGGCATTGTTTTCACTATCGTGACAGTCATTGGCGTCATTCGCTTACCAGACTTGTATACAAGAGCGCATGCGGCTTCTAAAAGTGCGACTCTGGGCGTGCTTAGTATTCTGTTAGGTGTATTTTTTCACTTTTGGTTGAAAGAAGGACACTTTAGTATACAACTCCTTCTTGCAATTGCATTTCTGTTTATTACCTCTCCAGTTGGCGGACATCTGATGAGTCGCGCAGCATATATTTCGGGTGTTAAACCAACAGAACGAACTGTTGGTGACGACCTTGCAGAAGTGATCAAAGAAGCTAAACAAAAAGCTTCTGGAACATATAAAACCAAAGAATAAAAAACACATGACAACCCGAGTTCAGGTTGTCATGTGTTTTTTAGTTTTAGTAAGGACCATAATATCCATAAGGGTACGGTTGATAGCCATATGGATATGGAGGGTAACCGTAGTAGGAAGGATATCCTCTATAAGGATAACCACCATATCCATACGATGGGGTTAGGACAGAACCGAGTAAGCTACCAGCAAAGCCTCCGATAAAAGGACCCCCAAAATCACCAAATCCACCAAATCCACCATATCTATTTCCACGACCATGGCCACGGCCGCGATAACCATCATAACGTCTCGTCATAGTTATCCTCCCTTCCCACTTATACTATTCAAGCGAGGTGTCTCAAAGGGGGACAATTGCCTATCAGCCTTCTAGTTCAGATTCGGCTAGACGTTCAACAAGCGTCGCTAGCGTTCTTACCATGACACCCGTTGCACCTTTTGGACCTAAGTCATGTGCGGACTGGGCATCTGACGTTCCCGCGATATCTAGGTGAATCCAAGGTGTGTTACCAACGAATTCACCGACAAACCCGCCTCCGAAGATCATATGACCATCTCTGCCAGGTGAATTATTTAAATCCGCTACATCACTCTTACGTATTCTCTTCTTATCATTTTCAGTAAGTGGAAGCCTCCAGACAAATTCTCCTGTTTCCATTGAAGCATGCATGAATTCTTCAAAGAAACCTTCATCGTTTGTAAGCGCTCCCGTCTTGTCCATACCGAGCGCAACGATAACTCCGCCAGTTAGTGTAGCAACGTCAATGAGGCAGCTTGCACCTGCTTGCAAAGCGTATGTAACTGCATCTGCAAGTACAAGACGCCCTTCTGCATCCGTATTGAGCACTTCAATCGTTTTTCCGCTCAGTGAAGTAATGACATCATCCGGTTTAAAGGCGTCACCAGAAACCATATTGTCTGTAGAAGCAATCACAGCAATTACATTTTTATCTGGTCGTAGCTCTCCAATGATGGTCATCGCACCAAGCACTGCAGCAGCACCGCCCATATCACCTTTCATGCCAACCATTCCATCTTTCGTTTTTAAGGAATAACCCCCGGTATCATATGTAATACCTTTACCGACAAGCCCGATGACATCTTCCCATTTTTCTGTTGCGGCATATTTCATGACGATTAGCTTGGGTTCTTCTACCGAGCCTTTGTTAACAGCAAGAATTGCGCCCATGCCGAGTTCTTCCATTTCTTTTTTACCTAGAACTTCAATTTCAAAGTCATATTTTTTAGCAAGCTCACTTGCATACTCAGCCATTTTAGTTGCAGTTAAAATATTCGGCGGCATATTGACAAGGTTACGTGCTTCATTAACTGCATAAGCATGTACCTTCCCCACTTCAAATGCTGCTTTCAATTCATCTTCGTCAAATAATGACAAGAATGAGAGTGTTTCGAGTGTAACATCGCGTTCGTTTGAATCGGTACGATATCCTTCGAACTTATATAGTCCAAGTCCGATGCCTTCTGATGCCGCAAACACGACATCAGCACATGTCAGTTTGTCGTTCGTAAATGGAGCGGTCCAAATTGCAGCAGAAGCCACTTTCAAATCTGCCAAGCCTTTGCCAATCGCTGCAAATGATTGACGCAACCGATCTTCAGTCAATTCTTTTTGCAGACCAAGCCCAATGAATAAGACACGCTTATAACCTTGTATTTCAACAGTAGGCATTTTTGTAATCGTTTTAAATTCTGTTTTAATATCGCCTGATTTTACCCATTCTGGCACACGCGGACTAAAAGAACTGACAAAACTACTCCAGCCTTCTACATTTTCAGGATGCTCCGGTACACCGATTACTAAGACATCTGCTTCTACTTTACCAAAATTAGGTTCCATAATTATGGTTTTCATTTGACTACCTCCATTTTTTAATACATTGTTTAGTATAGCGGAAATTTTCGGCCGTTTATATTGATTCGTCTGGAAGGCGGACTATCGTTTTTTTGTAACATTCTCTTATGGTATACTGTTTGTATAAATTCCGTACTTTAAAAGGAGTTGAACTAGATGGTCTTATTACAAAACACCCCGCTCCTTGCGGCATTATTCGGAATCATCTTTGCTCAATTCATCAAAATTCCAATTCACTTTTTTCTTACAGGTAAACTTGACTGGAAATTGATGACCTCAACGGGTGGGATGCCCAGTTCCCATTCCGCTGCCGTCACATCTCTGACGACTGCAATCGCTTATGAAGCAGGACTTGACTCTCCTCTCTTTGCAGTCTCTGCCATCTTTGCCGTTATCGTTATGTTTGATGCGACAGGAATCCGTTATCAGGCGGGACAACAAGCACTCATTATCAATCAAATGCGTCTGGACTTCCAGACGTTCGTTCAAGAAGCGAAAGGTTGGCAGCATAAAGACGGCCAGCAAAAAATTCTAGAGTTAAAAACATTACTTGGCCACAAACCTAGTGAAGTATTTGCAGGAGCTGTCACTGGTATTCTAATTTCAGTCATTCTATATTCATTTATCATTTAAGAACAAAAAAGAGGGTGTGTACTAGCAGTTTTATGCTTGTATACACCCTCTTTTTAAATTTAGAAAGGTAAAACTATTCAACTTGGGTTGCTGTTTAAGTGTGCTAGGCCATTCCTAAAACATTTGATAGCCTTGTTTTCTCAATAGCTTAATAACGATGCCTGAAATTATCGCTCCAACCAGTCCACTCGCTAAAATGACGACATCCACAGTGTGGAGTGACATAATCTTTTCCCCAAGGAGGTTGAATGCGTAATTCGGCTTCGTGAAATATTCGAGGACTTTCACTTCATCAATAATCAGTATGACGACAATCGGATAAATAATGGCCATCAACCAAGTCATTCGCAAAAGCATATTTATTAGGAATCCTATACCAAAGAACATAACAATGAAAATCATTACGGATAATACGACGTGCGTTATAGAAATGGTTCCCAATGTGACTACCTCCGTTTTCCATTTATAATTTTACAGGAACGGATGAATGCTTTCAACATTACAATGCCTGTTCGATAATTTGTCGAATTTCGTTGTGGTGATAATATGATTTTGTTTCATCACTTATTGAAATAGAGTATATATGAAATATATCAGAATGGGTCACTTGGTTACTATTATTGAGTGAGTTGTGATTCGGTGTGTAGAATGTAGATCGCTTGGCGCTTTGTGGAGGCCTCTGGCCTTCGCTGGGGTGTAACATTATCGATAGAGTTTTAGTTCAGAGTGTACATTGTAGATCGCTTGGCGCTCTGGGGATGCCTCTCGCCCTGAGCCTGGATTAACGCTTCGCATCCAGTCTCACGGCTTCGGCTACCCCTTGTCGCGCCTGCGCTGGGGTGTACATTATCAATAGAAATGTGATTTTGAGATGTATAACTGAGATTATAATGTGATTACTATTTGATACTGACTTCATTGCAGAAAGACCTACTATAGGCTGCTGACCTCTATCCCCAATATTGAAATGCGCTTTCCTACATAGAGACTATCCAGCACAGGCGCGACTTCGTGGTAGCCGGAGCGATAAGACTGAAAGTGGTCTCCTATCTGGCTTATCGGTGGCCACTGAAAAAGTTCTATATTATTAATTAGAACTAGTTGATTGTAGTGAAGAGCGGCGACTCCAGCGGGAACAGCTAGGAAGAGAAAGAAGTTCACTCTTCCCTGGCTGAAGACCCCGCAGGAAAAACCGTCACGCAGAACGGCTTTTGCGACCAAAAGCGTTAGCGTTGGGAGCACCGGGCAAGAATGCCTTAATTTCTGCAAAGAACGCAGAAATACGGCAAATCGAACCCTTTGCTGTTCGATTGGCTGAAGCCGTGCCCGCGGAAAGCGTCCGCTCGGAACGGAAATCAACGGCATTGAAGGAAATCGGACTTTTTCAGTGGTCTACATTCTAGAATTAACAAATTTCCTCAAAAAAAAGCACCCGCCGTAAAACTGGCGAGTGCTGAAATGCATATTATTTAAGCAAGTTGAACTTACCTTTTTTCAGCGTTAATCCTACTCCACCAATCATGAAGAGCGCACGGTTATCAACCATTTTCTTCATGAATGAAGCTTTTGTACCTGTAACTTTTTTACCAAATACTTCACCAATAGCGTCGTTGTCGCCAAGTGAACAAAGGCTACCTTTAAGATCCGGTGTGAATTCTGAAGTAGCTTCGCCTTTCATCAGCGCGATTAGGTTATTCGCACACATGTCACCTTGTTGCATTGCAATTTGTGCAGTAGGAGGATAAGGACGATTAACTGCTTCATTGATCATTAGTGCACAGTCTCCAATGATGAATACATCAGAGTACCCTGGAGCCCGAAGATCTTTGTCAACTTTAACACGAGCACGCATGTTTTCGATACCTGTCTCTTCGATCAGACGATTACCGCGGACACCTGCAGCCCAAACGACTGTACCAGCTTTGATGAATTCAAATTCATCATCACCTTTTTTAATATTGACGCCTTCAGGAGTAGCTTCAACAACTGGCGTACCAATTGAGAATTCGATTCCTTTAGAGTTCAATTGTTTTACTGCATAATCCACAAGTTCAGGATCAAATCCTGGAAGAACCATTGGAGCTGCTTCTACGCAAAGGACTCGTACTTTTTCTTGTGGAACGTCGAACTCTTTACATAACTCAGGAACACGGTTACCAAGTTCACCGAGGAACTCAATACCTGTGAAGCCTGCGCCGCCAACAATGATTGTCAGGCGGCTATCGTCTTTAACTTCTTCAATTGACCATGTCGCGAATTGATATTCAATATGTTCGCGAATTTGACGAGCAGCTTTTACGTTCGCAATAGACAACGCATATTTATCAAGACCTGGGATACCGAATGTTTCTCCTTCGAATCCAAGTGAAATTACTAGGTAATCGTATGAATGTGTACCGACATTTGTTGTTACAACTTTCCCATTAACGTCGATAGCTTGAACTTCAGCTTTAACGAATTTAACTTTATTGCTGTTAATAACGTCTTTGATATCATACCGTACAGATTCAGGAGACATTGTCCCTGCTGCGGCTTCATGAAGCCAAGTCGATTCGTAATGGTAATCATTTTTATTTATTAGAACGATATCTACATCGTCCGCACCTAGAGATTTCTGCAAATTAACAATAGCCGATAAACCACCGTAACCTGCACCCAATACTAAAATTGTCGGTCTATTCACGAAGATCGAAACCACCTTTGATTTTTTTATATGCCCGGCCCAGGTGAAATCGGTTACATTGACGATTTACACAGTCCTGGCCTTTGTCATTTTTTTTCGACAAACTTCTATTTCTAATAGTAGCCCTTTTGAAACGCCTTTTCAATAGTATATTTGAAATAGAACTTTTTTGAAAATACTGACAAAAACAGAAAGTTCTCTACATAGTAAAAAAATCCTTCCCAAATAAAATTCAGGAAGGATGTACTATTCAATCAGCAGTCTGCTGGAGCTCCTGCTTTCTTAGCAGTTCTAAATGATGTACCGCAACCGCATGACGCAATAGCGTTCGGGTTATTTATTGTGAATCCGCCTCCCATGAGGGACTCTTTATAGTCAACTTGTGTGCCTTCAAGAACGCCTGCATCTTCACTCGAAACAAGAATTTGTAAACCATGCTGCTCGAGCAAAATGTCGTCAGCTGATTTTTCACTCTCAAAACCCATTCCGTATGTCAGACCACTGCATCCTCCGCCGTTCACAGCGACACGCAGAAATGATCCTTCTTCCTCATTATGACGCATCATTTCCCTAACATGAATTGCTGCTGCTTGTGTAACTTCAACAACCTGTGTCATTCGTGTTCACCTTCCCTTTGTTTTCTTTTCCTTATCATAACAAGGAATTCAGCCATAACGCAATCATAATAGCTCGTGCGTTTTGAAATTTACGTTATAATAGAATATACTAGTTCGAAAGGAAGATTCAAGTGGAAATCAGCCCATTTTACGATAAAAAGGTAGTATATTTCCATTATAGTAATCGTTTTACAACTTCGAAAATGAAATCAATATTTACCCGAGTCTCTTCCTATGAGAGTAACTTTAAACCTGTCTATCCTGATCCCGCTATAGAAAGATGAGGTAATTACCTTTTGACAATTGCAATTGCCGAAATTTTATGGAGAATCGGATATACTGAAGGGACGGTCTCTGGTTTTTAACGTGTCCTGGAAAGCCAGTGTACTTCAGCCGAACCAAAAATCATTGAACTAGCCGAAAGAGTTAGGCAGGAAATTCGAACTTTGAAATAAAAAGACGGACCAATTTTCGGTCCGCCTAAAGTTTACATCAAAATACTTGTTCTACTTCAACAACTCCTGGAACTTCTTCCAGAAGAGCTCGTTCAATACCAGCCTTCAAAGTTATTGTTGAGCTTGGGCAAGTGCCGCAAGCACCGAGAAGGCGTAGTTTCACGATGCCATCCTCAATATCCACAAGTTCACAGTCTCCTCCATCACGAAGGAGGAATGGGCGTAATTTATTTAAAACTTCTTGTACTGGTTCAGTAAGCATTGTATCTGTCATTGTTTTTTAACTCTCCTTTCCTTATACTTATTATAAACTGGAAAGAAGAAAAAATCCATCATTCAAATCGAAAGGGGAAAAAAAAATGAGTAAAAGCAACGCAATCATTGAAATTTATGGTGCAGATATTATTTGTGCCAGCTGTGTTAACGCACCTTCATCAAAGGATACATATGAGTGGCTGCAGGCAGCCATTGATAGAAAGTATCCTAATCAGCCATACGTAATCGACTACATCGACATCGAATCAGAAGTTACAGACGAAAAACATAAACATATTTCACAACAAATTCAAGAGGATGTATATTTCTATCCGCTCGTTATGATCAATGACGAAATGATTGGTGAAGGTTATATTCAATTGAAGCCTGTGTTTACTGCCCTTGAAAAGCACGGCTATGTTGCAACTGAATGAAATGATAATGCTGCAGTTTAATTGAGAACACAAAACACCCCTTCCCGCAGTCATGAATGCGAGTTAGGGGTGTTTTGTATCTAATTTATTATAGAAAAATGCCACCGCAAAGATTAAAAATCGATACGGTGACATCTAAGGAATTGTGATACTGTGAGTTGGTAACGTATTTTAAAGTCTCTCAAACGTTTATGTGACCACGTTTAGTGGTACTCTTATCCGTTATGCCATTTATACATCCAAAGAACGCCTGACTTCAATAGTCTTGCAATACGACCTGTTACGGTACGATCAGCAAGATATGCAAAGCCCTGCTTCTTGCCAAGGGATCCAAGGAAACCTTTCAGCTTGATTTCAGGCATTTTCTCCGGTAAAGGTTCGTTGTTCCAGACGTTGCGCAGTACGCGTACAATCTGTTCCGCTTGTTCCTCAGCTACTTGTGCACTTGGTGCGTAAGGAAGCGCTGCGCAGTCCCCTACGACGTATACATCATTAAATTCAGGGAGCTGATGGTACATATTTAATATAACGCGACCTGAACTGTCTTTTTCTGTATCAATATTTTCGACAGGCGCAACTGGACGAATTCCTGCTGTCCAAACAACAGCATCTACGGCAATCGTTTCTTCATGATTATAAAGCGTAGTTGGTTCCACTTTTGTAATGTTGGAGCTCGAAACAACGTCTACATTATGTTCATCAAACCATCCCTTGACATAATTACTGAGTCTCTCAGGGAAATCCCTTAAAATACGCGGTCCGCGATCGAACAATTTGATATTCAAATCCGGTCTGCTTTCCCGAAGCTCACTTGCAAGCTCGATTCCACTTAAACCCGCTCCGACGATACCTATCGTAGCTCCGCCTCCAAGACCTAGGAGTTTCTCATAAGTAATCCTGGACTTACCAATTGTCTGGATACTATATGTATATTCCGAAGCACCTGGCACGTCATGATAGTTATCTTCACATCCTAGTCCAATAACAAGTTCATCAAACTTTATTTGCACGCCGTCGTCTAGATAGACACACTTTTCATCTGGTCTAATTTCGATAATTTCTCCACCGATAACTTTAAGTCTCTCATGTGTAGGAAGCGTAACGCGCACAATAGAATCCGATACCGTCCCTGACGCCAGCGCATAAAACTCTGTTTTCAAACTATGAAACGGTGTCCGGTCGACTAGTGTTATTTCTACATCTTCAGGAAGATCCTTTGTTAATAAACGAAGTAAGATACGCATATTTCCATATCCAGCACCTAAAAGCACAAGTTTTCTCATAATTTTTTCTCCTTTGTAAAACAATAATCCGTTGTTTTCCCAAATTCGATTATAACAGTTTGTGACACCTTTCACAATAAGACACGATTATTGACGAAAGAGGTAAAAAAGTGTAGGATTCCAAATAGGCGAGGTGATCATCGTGAATCCAATTGTCGAATTTTGCATGAGTAATATTGCAAATGGTTCACAGGAAACATTCGAGAAGTTGGAGAAAGATCCCGGTCTTGATGTTCTCGAATATGGCTGTTTAAGTTATTGCACTAAATGTACTGATACGCTTTACGCCATTGTAAATGGTGAAATTGTTGAAGCTGAGACAAATGACGAACTAACAGAACGTATCTATCAATTCATAGAAGACAATCCGCTCTTTTGAGCATTATGGCTACCCGTCAATCATTAACGGGTAGCTTTTTAGATTTAGAACTCCAATAATGTTTGATAGGAATATGTCGGTTTCTGTCTTTTCCCTATACCCTCTTCCAAGGAAGTAACTCCCCCTGCAACGTGAACGGTATCAATGCCAAAACGAATTCCCGCTTGTATATCCGTATCGTAATTATCACCAATCATAATCATCTCTTTTTTTAAGTAGTCATTCTCTTGCTGAATGAACTCAAGCATATATGACTCGGGTTTACCAACGAATAACGGAGATACACCACTTGCGTTTTCTAGCAACTTTACGAATGATCCATTTCCAGGGACAAGTCCTCTCTCTGTCGGAAACGCTTTGTCGCTGTTCGTCGCGAGGAATTTTGCACCCTCACGTAATGCAAGACAGGCATCAGCCAATTTAGCATAGGTTATACTACGATCAATCCCCATGATGACAATGTCTGGATTCTCCACCGTAAGCTCTATACCTTCAATTGCTAACGCTTCTTCCAATCCTTCTTCACCAATCATCATGACTGATGCGCCTTGAAAATTTTCCTTGCAGTATTTTGCAGCCGCAATGGCGGAAGTCATAATGTGCTTTCGATTTGCTTTAACTCCAAATGCTGCCAACTTCTCCTGAAGTCGCAAGCGTGTCATAGAAGAATTATTAGTTACAAAATAAGGTTCTAAACCACTATTTTGTATTTTTCCAATAAAAGAGACCGCTTCAGGAATTGGTTCGATACCTCTGTAAACAGTCCCATCAAGGTCAAGGCAAATTGCTTTATAATTAGTAATACTCATTTATCTTCTGGGTAGAAAGCGGAGACTGGTCCGAGTTCATTTTCTAGGTAGTGGCGAACCTTGGTAGGGAATATGAGAAGTTCTTCCATCGATGCATTGAGTACGTTCTCGATCTCATTCACATCAATTTTGGTGAAATCACGGACAATCATTTTTCTTAACTCAATTACCCGTTTTAACGGATCTGCCATTTCCTTTGTAATCACTCGTTCGTCTTCCATGATGTCGATAATATCTTTATAACTTCCTGGATCACGCATGATAAAACCATCAATCATCGAGTTCCCGACATCAATAATCGATTCAATGATTACATGTGTTATCCGTTCAAGCGCAAGTGAATGAATTGTATCCTCTTGCCACTCACTTCCTTTTCTATATAACGCCAGCAAACTTTCCATATGGCTAAGTGATTCGCTAATTTGATTACGGTCGACAAAATACACTGACTTTCCCTCCTGATTGTTTAGACTATCTTATAATAATACTACATCTGATTCGATGAATTGAAAAGACCCGCGTGCGGATTTGGCATCCACTCGCGAGCCGGTTTACTCAGTAACCTCTGTTACCTGTATTTCTGGTGTTTCCGGAGTTTGTAGTACTTTTATTGTCTCCTGAACTTCCGGTTTAACCTTTTCCATTTTTTTCAATACGAAATAAGCACAGCCAAAATTACAGTATTCATACAAATAATCTTGTAATGTGTTAATTTTTGTTTCATACGTTGCTTTCTGGTTGGTATCTTCGAAAAAACCTTTTAAACGGAGTTGTCCGTATCCCCAGTCACCAAGTATGTAATCGTATTTAAGGAGCACGTCACTATATCTTGCAAGCAACGCTTCTTCATTAAATCCCTCACGGTAGTCAGTCATTATATCGAACTTCCAACTATCAATTACTATCATTCAACTTTCACCGCCAATTTAGCTTTGCAGTGCTGTTTCAAGTAGCTCATCACCTTGACGCTGCCTTTCCTTTGCGGCCGCGTTCACCTGTTCATCAGCATGGTAACTCGAACGTACAAGCGGACCAGCCTGACAGTGTGAGAACCCTTTAGACATTGCAATTTTTCTTAACTCCTCAAATTCTTGAGGTGAATAATACTTTTGTACTTTTAAATGTTTTTTAGTAGGCTGTAGATACTGGCCTATAGTCATTATATCAACTTTATGGGAGCGAAGGTCATCCATTGTCTCGAGAATTTCTTCATGTGTTTCACCAAGCCCTAACATCAATGAAGATTTTGTAGGGATGTCTGGCTGCATCTCTTTTGCACGGAGTAAAAGTTCGAGTGATCTGTCATAAGTTGCACGTGCACGAACTCTCGGCGTTAAGCGACGTACCGTTTCAATGTTATGATTCAGAATATCCGGTTTGGCGTCCATAAGACGTTCCAGATTCTCATATACACCGCCCATATCTGATGGCAGTACTTCAACAGTTGTAAACGGATTTTTTCTACGTATTGCACGAATTGTTTCAGCGAAAATTGCAGATCCTCCGTCTTTCTGGTCATCACGCGCTACCGCAGTAACAACTGTATGCTTTAGATTCATTAGAGCTACAGAATCCGCCACACGTTCCGGTTCTGCAATATCAAGTTCCGTAGGCAATCCTGTTTTAACTGCACAAAAACGGCATGCACGTGTACACACAGCACCCAGAATCATGAATGTAGCAGTTCGACGCTCGCCCCAGCATTCATGGATATTTGGACAACGTGCTTCTTCACATACAGTATTTAAGTTATTTTCTCGCATCATTTTTTTAAGGTCTGTATAATTTTCATTCGTATTAAGCTTAATTTTTAACCAATCGGGCTTTCTTACATGTTCGGTTCTATTTCCTTGCTCCGGCTTGCATGACACGTCGACCGACTCCATTCCTCTGAACTTTTAATGTATTTCAACTACTGTTGTCAATGTATCATATATTTAGACTTCAAACAACCGTCATAACGCTATAATTCTGACTCTTATTAGTTATTAAAAAAAGGTAGCGCTTGTATCCTGCGCTACCTTTCTTCTATCAATGTCCACCCAAGTAAGCTTTCTTAATCTCTTCACTGGCCTGTAGTTCCTCTGCAGTTCCTGACAAAATAACTCGACCTGTTTCTAGGACATATGCCCTATCCGCAATTGATAATGCCATATTTGCATTTTGTTCAACAAGAAGAATTGTCGTTCCTTCTTTATTAATATCCCTAACAACTTGAAATATTGTTTTTACCATTAAAGGCGCAAGTCCCATTGACGGCTCGTCCAAGAACAGTAACTTTGGTTTGGCCATGATAGCTCTACCCATCGCCAACATTTGTTGTTCCCCACCGGACAAGGTTCCAGCTGATTGCTTACGCCGCTCATGCAAGCGAGGGAAGATTTCGTATACTTTTTGGAAGTCCTGTTGAATACCCGCTTTATCTTTTCGTAGAAATGCACCTAATTCGATATTCTCTTCAACACTCATTTCTGCGAATACTCGTCTTCCTTCAGGAACGTGGGAAATTCCCGCCTTTACGATAGACTGAGCGGGTTTACCCACTATTGACTGGTCCATGTATTCAATGGATCCCACTTTAGGCTTCAATAAACCGGATAATGTTTTCAACAATGTACTCTTCCCAGCGCCATTCGCACCGATTAATGTAACAATTTCACCCTGATCCACATTCAATGAAACGCCTTTAAGGGCATGGATACTACCGTAATATACGTTTAAGTTTTCAACTTTTAACATGCTCATTCGTGAACTTCCTCCCCTAAATAAGCCTCGATCACTTTCGGATTATTACGGATTTCTTCAGGAGTTCCTTCAGCAAGGAGTACACCGTGGTCCAATACGTAAATACGTTCACAAATTCCCATAACCAAATTCATATCGTGTTCAATCAACAAAATTGTTAGATTAAACTTTTTACGAACAAAAGCGATTAACTCCATTAACTCTTTCGTTTCCTGCGGATTCATTCCAGCTGCCGGTTCATCAAGTAGTAGCAACTGTGGTCCTGTGGCTAACGCTCGTGCAATTTCCAGCCTGCGCTGTTTCCCATATGCCAGGTTCTTTGCATCTTCATCCTTATATTTATCCAATTCGAAGATTTTCAGAAACTCCATCGCTTTTTCTTCCATTTCTTTTTCACCAGCGAAATGGGAAGGAAGGCGTAACATAGAACTCAGAACAGAATGCTTTGCTAGTGAGTGATAAGCTACTTTTACATTATCCAAAACAGATAGCTCATTGAACAATCGGATATTTTGAAACGTCCGGCCAATTCCTCTACGGGTTACTTGAAAAGGAGCCATCCCATTAATGCGTTTACCATTAAATAATATATCGCCTTCAGTGGGCGTATAAACACCCGTCAAAAGGTTGAAACTCGTTGTCTTACCTGCACCATTCGGTCCAATTAGACCAATTAGTTCGCCTTGATTGATTTCCATGTTAAAATTCGAAACAGCTTTCAGCCCGCCAAACTGTATACCGACATCTTTAATTTTAAGTAACGGTTCACTTGTCATGCTGGCTGCCTCCTTTCGAACCTCTCCACAATTTGAAGTAATCCGTTATTTCCATTGTACCCATTAAACCTTTTGGACGATAAAGCATCACGATGATGAGTACAAGACTATAGATGATCATCCGTGTCTCAGGATAACCTTGCAAGAACGTGGACACTATCGTTAACAAAACCGTTGCAACAATTGCGCCTGATAAACTTCCTAAACCGCCCAACACTACATAGATCAGGATATCAATGGACTTTAAGAACCCGAAGTTTGAAGGTTGAATGATATAAAAGTTATGAGCATATAATGCGCCTGCGATACCAGCAAAGAAAGAACCAATCGCGAACGCCAGTACTTTATAATACGTTGTGTTTATCCCCATTGCATCCGATGCAATTTCATTTTCACGAACAGAGATACAAGCTCGACCATGTCTTGAATTTGTAAAATTGACGATAACGACAATTGTGACGAAAAGACAGATAAATGCAGAAGTCCATGTAGTTGCATGCGTAACTTGCATCCCCGCTGCTCCGCCCACATATTCGATATTCAAAAATACTATTCGAATGATTTCCGCAAAACCGAGTGTTGCGATCGCAAGGTAATCCCCGCGTAGCCGCAAACTAGGTATTCCTATTATCAACCCTGCAATTGTAGCAATTAGTCCTGCGGCTATTATAGCAACCGGAAATGGTAGGTTTAATTTCATTGTCACGATTGCCGAGATATATGCACCAACTGCCAAGAATCCGGCATGACCAAGTGAAAACTGTCCTGTAATACCTATTACTAAATGCAAACTGACCGCGAGCATTATATTAATGGCCATAAAAATTAATGTATTAGAGTGAAAGGTATTCAATATGCCTACATTAAGAAGCACTTGAACAACTGTATAAACGATAAGAGATGAAGCAACAAATGACCAAAACTGTTTCGACTTTTTCATGACTTTGTTTCACCTACACTTTCTCACGTGTATTTTTACCAAAGAGTCCAGATGGTTTGAAGATGAGTATTAAAATCAATATGACGAATGCCGCGGCATCTCTCCATAGAGAGAACCCGAGCGCACTGACAAACGTTTCTACAACTCCAAGCACAAGACCTCCAGCCATGGCACCTGGAATAATTCCAATTCCACCAAGGACAGCAGCAACGAATGCTTTCAAACCAGGAATAATACCCATTAATGGGTCAATCTTTGTATAATAAATACCGAAAATAACGCCCGCTGCACCAGCTAAAGCTGATCCAATCGCAAACGTAGCCGAGATTGTGTTGTCGACATTAATTCCCATAAGCTTAGCTGCTTCAGCATCATAGGAAACAGCTCGCATCGCTTTTCCGATTTTTGTTTTATGTACAATGAATTGTAGAATGATCATTAAAGTAACAGAAACAGATAGAATTAAGATTGCTTGACTGCTGATTTGAGCACCGAAAAAATCAAATGATTTATTGCGTAATACTTCAGGATACGCATCAGGTTGTGCACCACGCATATAAATAACACCATTTTGAATGAGAAGAGAAACCCCAATTGCTGTGATCAATGCAGCAATTCTCGTTGCATTCCGTAATCTCTTATAAGCGATTCGTTCAATAAGTACGCCAATAATTGCACAGGAAACCATTGATAATAGTAATGCAGGGAAAAACCCGAGTCCCCAACCAGCAATGGAGTAATACCCAATAAACGCACCTATCATAAATATTTCACCATGCGCAAAGTTAATCAGTTTTATGATTCCATAAACCATTGTGTAACCTAGTGCAATTAACGCATAAATGCTACCGAGTGAAATACCGTTTATTAGCTGTTGTAACCATTCCATGAACTTCTCACTCCTTTTCCAGCTCTAAAGTAAGGATTAAAAAAGAATGGGAGGAGGACATCCTCCCCCCATTCTTACAGTTTAAATTAAGGATTAACTTTTGTTTTAAAGACTTGTTCGCCATCTTTGAATTCAAGAATAGTAGCAGATTTGATTGGGTGATGGTTTTCATCAACCGAATACAGTCCAGTGATCAATTCAAGATCTTTCGTTTCAGCGAGGGCATCTTTAATTTTGACTGAATCCGGACCGCCTGCGCGTTTGATAGCATCAGCTAAAAGATACACTGTATCGTAACCTAGTGCGTTGAATGCATCTGGTGATTTACTGAATTTCTCATTGAACTTATCGTTGAAGTCTTGAATGATGCCATCTGGATCTTCAGATGAATAGTGATTTGTTGTGAATGTATTGTTCAATGCATCTGCACCAGCAAGCTCAATTAGAGTAGGAGAATCCCATCCATCTGCTCCCATTAGTGGAACATCGATACCCATTTCACGAGCCTGTTTAACGATTAGTCCTACTTCTTCATAATATCCAGGGATGAAGATGAATTCAGGATTCGCAGCTTTAATACGAGTTAGCGTTGAACGGAAATCAGAATCCTTACCTACGTATGATTCTTCAGCAATAATTTTACCGCCTGCTTTTTCAAAATCTTTTTTGAATGATGCAGCAAGACCTTTTGAATAATCGCTTGCATTATCAGTGAAAATCGCTACGTTTTTAACACCAAGATCGTTTGCTGCAAAGTTTGCTGCAACCGTTCCTTGGAATGGATCGATGAATGAAGTACGGAAAACGAATTCATTCACACTTCCGTCTTCTTTGACTGTTACTGTAGGGCTTGTTCCAGATGGACTGATAAGCGGTGTTTCGTTGCCGTTCGCAATTTCAGCCTGTGCAACAGTAGCACCACTCGTTGCCGCACCGATGATTGCAACTACTTTATCCTGAGTGATCAATTTAAGTGCTGCACTCGTAGCCTCAGCAGGATCGGATTTATTATCAACTTTCACAAGTTCGATTTCCTGACCATCAATTCCGCCATCTGCGTTTATTTCTTCAACAGCAAGTTCAATTCCTGATAACTCTGAAGTACCATAAGAAGCAACATTACCTGACAATTCAAGGTTGACCCCGATTTTAATCGTATCGCCATCCTTAGAGCCGCCTGTGCTTCCTTCTTCAGCTTTTTCCCCTGCACACCCTGCCAGTATTCCGACAGCTAGTGCCGAAACGGCAAATACACTTACAAACTTTTTCATTTTCAAATGAAATCCCCCTTTTTATTGATATTTCAGATAATTAAAACCGTTCCATCTTTTTAAAAAAAACTAACGATTCTCTTTTTCTAGAAATATCACTTTTTTCCTACTTACAAGCCCATTGTAAAACAAACTTCTTATTCAGTCTATAGCAATTTTCATATAATTATATTTCACTGAATAAAATATTCGACCTAGTAAATTTTTACAGTTATTTTTTGTATTATTATCACTAGATTAAATCCAGTTTATTCCTCCTTTACGATCACATAGGACCAAAAAATAGTGTTTTATTAATCTCATATCACTTTTTGGTCTTAATGCCTAGTATATACACCTATCAGACTATTGTCAAAACATTTTTTTGTTAGAAAACTATTATTATTATAATAAAAAAGCGGTAGCCTAAGCCACCGCTTTTTAGTATAAGATTATCAATACTATTAATGTGCCACTTTACTAGCCCGCATTGTCCAGACAGTAAAAAATACTAACAAAATAATAATAACGCCAACGAGGCCGATCCAGATCGAACCTGTAATACCAAGAATGACATAGCCCATCGTAGCGATTACAGCACTGATCAGCGCGTAAGGAAACTGTGTCGAAACATGATCGATATGGTTACATCCTGCGCCTGTAGAAGATAGAATTGTCGTATCGGAAATTGGTGAAGCGTGATCTCCGAATACAGCCCCCGCAAGAACTGCAGCAAGCGCCGGCAGTAACATTTCCGGTGCTGCTTCAATCATGATTGTTCCTGCAATCGGCAGAAGAATACCGAACGACCCCCAAGAACTTCCGGTTGAAAAAGCCATAATGCAAGCAAGTATGAACATAATAACAGGCAAGAATGAAACCGGTATATTTGATTTCATTACAAGGTCAGATAAGAATAGACCCGTTTCAAGTGTTCCGATTAAGAACGATAGTGACCAAGCAAAAATAAGGATTAAAACAGGCGGCATCATAGACTTCAGTCCATTTGTAAATGCACTGCCCATAAGTGAATAGCTTGCCGTTTCATTATTTTTCATCTGCTGCATATATAAAGTTACTGCAACTAACGTAGCTATAATTCCGCCCAACAACAATGAAAGTGCGACATCCGTATTTTCAAAGATCGAGAAGATATTCATCGATCCTCCAATTAAATAGCCAGACCAAATCATCACTGCAAATGTTACTACAACGAGTGTGACAATCGGCGCCACAAGATCTCGGATGCGGCCATGCGTGTGCACTGGGAATTCCTCTTTCAATTGACCTGGAATTGCTTTGTCAGGGTCAAATAATTGGCCTGTTTCAGTTGCAAGTTGTTCATGTTTCTTCATTGAGAATAGATCCAAATTAGTCCATGCAAGGAAGAATACCATTGCGAGTGTTGCGATAACGTAGAAATTCATGGGTGCCATCATTACGAACGCGGATAATGGCGAATAACTGATTGCTGCTGCGCCGCCAAATATAAGGGCGAGTTGTCCGATTAAAAAGGCACCCCAGCTTGAAATTGGTGAAATGACACAAATCGGTGCTGAAGTCGAGTCGATGAAATAAGCCAATTTCGCTCTTGAAACCCGGTGCTGATCCGTAATCGGACGCGCGATTTGTCCCACTGCCAATGCATTGAAATAATCATCCACGAAAATAGCAAGACCGAGTGATACCGTGAGCAATTTTGCCCCACGTTTTGTTTTAATATGGCGTACTGCCCATTCTGCAAATGCTCTGCTACCTCCAGACAAGCTAACGAAAGCAGTGATAACACCTAAGAGTAGGATAAATAGAACAATGTAAATATTTGCTGTATTTAGTCCACCATCCCAAAATGTCGCTTTAATGGATTGCCATAATATGCTCAGCGTTTCTACAGGAGCGAATGACGCCGCTAACAAAGCACCTGAGACGATTCCTGCTCCTAGCGATAACAGCACCCTTTTTGTTGCAAACACCATAATAATGGCGATTAGTGGTGGTAATATTGATACCCAAGTTCCAATCATTTTCTATTCCTCCATTTTGTCGGGTCGAGGCCCTTTCAAGGGGGAATACAAAAAACCGACTGCTAATTACACTTCTCGAGTGTAATTGGAGCCGGCTTTATCTACGTTTCGTTTGTTGGATAAATAATACAGCTTATCTAACTCACGACTTGTAGCTCATCATACATGTTGTTAAGACGTATGACAGTGTTATCCCTATTCGGAACAACCCCAGCCTGATAGATCTCGACGATCATACCACGCTTCGGCAAAGCTTCCTTTTGCACACGGTCATCGGTGTCAATCTCGCGTGTGTGACTAATAAGCAATGCAGCCTCTACCCAATCGATATTTCTAATCCTCTAATAGCCTATCAGTTATCCGCAGCATTTTCAAGTATTCTTCTTCACTCATACTCAGGGCTTAACGGAACTTCAACCGAAGGAGCATTATCGGTTCCATTATTGTAGATTTGAGGAACCTTCCCTTGAATAAGCCCCATGGCTACCGGAATTTTTTGATTAATAACACTTTTTTCAGTTGCAAGCGGAACTATAATCTGGACATTGACTGTTAATAATATATTCACTTCAACGTAGGCACTGTTTATACCAAAAGGAAGAATTTCCGTATCGATTGTCGCACTGACATCACCAATGACATGGAAACGAATTGGAATCTTAGGACCCAAGTTTCCTAGCAATGGGATATTCGTCGCTTGACCGATAGGAACGAAGAAGACGACTCCTCCTTGAGTTTCCATTGCATCGGGATCGAATTTGATTTCATTCTGCGGGGGTAATATATCAAGATTTCCCTCCGAAGCTTGTTGTAAATGGGACTCGACAAGCGTTTGGGTTTCAGCCAACACCCTGTTAATAACTTCCGTGTTAAACTTCCATGTAACAACACCCGTAGATTCATTGGGAATATCCACGATGATATCATTAACGTCGAGCACAGTAGCAACCCTTGAATTGATGGCCTTACTAATAACATGTGAGGCTATTCTTTGCGTCTGTACTTCTGCATATTGGACATATATTGGAGTAAGCCTCATATTGACTACATAAAAGAACAAGAAAACTGCTATAAAAAATGTAGGTACTAAAATAGGTAATAGTCTACGCTTTTTTTTCCTGGTTTTCCTGGTTCTCCTGGTGACTTGCCCCTGAAATTTCAAAACGACTCCTCCTGCTTTTAAGCTATGCAGGAATTGAGCCGTTTATTCTTAGGCGATATGCGCACAGTACCAATGATTAAGACTTAAAATGTTCGGTCCCGTACCAGCCAAGCACATCTCGAATCAACTCAGGCATGTAATACTCTACCTCTGCATGTCTGAGGGATGGAAAGAAATGTCCGAACGTAAACATATCTAATGTTGCAAGGGTATATTTTTGACCTGGTACGACCTCACGATTTCCCGCAAAAAGTTGTCCATGTCTATTCTGATATAATCTTTCATAAATCATCGCGCCCATTAATGTGCCCCGGAAACCGAGGCCTTTGATTTCAATTTGTGGCCAATCCTTATTTAAAGAAAGCTTATATACTTCTATAAGTTCGACTCCATCCAGTGTGATGAGACACGGGTTTATGGGATGTGGCAGAAGTGAATGCAAATCGCCTTTCGTTACCCAACCTTTATCGAGACTACCTAGGAAAATCCCTGCATTAAACATGGCACAATCAGCCTGTGAATAGGCAATGAGTGCCCGACCGAAGAACGAGGATAAGGGGCTACCCTCAAACAGATTCTGTTGCAACCGTGAAGGATTATCAAAGACCTTATCTTCCATCGCCCTTTTCCCAAGTTGTATTAAATGATTCGATTGGGCGATATCCTCTTCACTTCTTTTAACCAAATCCGCCCTAACTAGTTCTGCGTCGATAGTGAGAGTACTTTTTGTGCTACTAGCAACTTTCAATGTCACATGGCCCACATACTCACCATATTTACCCGTTGCAGCCAATAATGTATCCCCAATCAGCTTGCCTTCATGGAAAAGGTGATGCGTGTGCGCACCGAAAATGATATCAATCTCCGGACACTCCACTGCGAGTTGCTCGTCTTCATGAATACCCATATGCGATAAGCAAACGATTAGGTCCGTTTCTGATGCAAGCTGTTTGGCAATGCCCATTAAGCTTTCGCGGGGTGGCGTAATTTTCCAGCCCAATTTCGAATAGAACGCCTGATATTCTGCAGTTGCTCCTATAACGCCAATTTTCGTTCCACTGGCAGTAACATAAATTTTGTAAGGTTGCGCCCATTTCGGACGATTTCCATCCTGTTCAAACAAATTACTTAGAATGACTTCAAAACGAGCATCTGCGTAAAGTGAGTTTAATGCAGCTTTCGACATTGTGATTCCTTCATTATTACCTATTGTAACTGCATCATAACCAGCTTCATTCAACAGTCTAACATTTCCTTGTCCTTTCGTTCCTTCCGTAAATGGATGTGAACGATCCACGTGATCACCGATGTCGAATACGTAACAAGCCTCACCATTTAATAAGTGTTTATTCTTTTCATCACAAAGAAACCGGCTAATCTGTGGCCAGCTTTCAAAATGACTGTGGATATCGTTTGTATGATAAAAGTGAATCACTTCAATTTGATTCATATGTCACCCCAAAAGTCCTTCAATAATCGATCTGACTCCAAGTAAAAGCAAGATAATACGCAGTGCAACAACAACAGTTTCCGATTTCATTTTCTGGTTCAGCCGAGCTCCGATTTTGGCTCCAATGTATGCGGCCGGAATGACCGGAATCGTATATAACCAAGGAACATTACCGAGCGATATATGTGTAATCGAGTTGACAATCGCCGATAAGAAAACCATGAACATTGATGTACTGACTGCAACATGGGGCGGAAATAAAAAGAGTAACATCATGGCTGGTACTAGAATTGAACCACCACCGATGCCAAAAAGACCTGACGCAAATCCAACACCAAATGTTAGGATCAATGCAAACCAGACAGGAAATCCATAGACATAGGTCTCATCCATATTATCTGTAAATGTCCTCTTTTTACCATGATTTACAAACCAATCAACCGGTTTTAAATGCTTACGGACCAAAAGAATGATTGATAAAATAATTAATAAAATGCCGAAATAAAGATTAAACGATGGCAAATCGAGCCCTTTATTCACAAAAGCACCTAGGAGAGTCCCCGGAACACTGCCCAGGAAAAAGATATATCCACTCCTAAAATCAATTGTTTTGCCCTTCATATAAGAAAGCGTCGAAGCCAGTCCTGTGAAAATCATCATAATGACAGAAAGCCCGACAGCCGTTTGTGGTGTAATTCCATCTATCAAGCCCAGATTAATACCGACAAATAATGTCGCCGGCACAAGGATCACTCCACCTCCCAAACCCACGAGTGCACCAATAATCCCTGCCGCAAGACCGATAACGGCTAATAAGAAATACTCCATTACCATTCTCCTTCAAACAAGTCGAGCTGTTTTGATGTTAGACTTTCATAATTAATGTTAAGTACCTTTTGTAGCCGTTTAGCATTTTGAGCTGCATGGCCACCTGAGTTATTGTTAAAAATAACGAACGTTTTAGAAGTTTCTTGTTTGAGCTTTTCAACCGCTAACTGGATTTCATGGAGTTCAGTGTCATTATAGTTATATAAGTAACGCACTTTACGCCAAGCCTGATCATCACCAGTCGTGTTACGCCACCCTGATACATTTCTGCCGTGTAATCTAAAGAGCACTTTATCGGAGCGTGTTGTTACAGGTACAAGCGGAATGCTTCCTTCTCCTGCCTGTGGTTCGTCACACACTGAATGAATGACATTCATATCAGTAAGAAAACGTAAAGTCTGTTCTCTAAATGCAGGAGAATACCAAGATTGATGTCTAAATTCAACAGCAATATCATATCCATGTAATTGATTGCATACTTGTCGGATTTTAGTGACATTTACTTTATTACAATCAAACCACGGAGGAAATTGGACTAATATCATTGCGAGTTTTCCTGCTTCCTGAAGGGGCGTCATCGACAATCGGAACAAATTGTACATTTCATCAACGGTTGCATAAGGTAGTTTACCCTGATGATGACCCGTCATTCCTTGATATGCTTTAACGATAAAAGTGAAATCATTTGGCGTCTCCGTTATCCATTTCCGAATATTGCGTTCTGGCTGAATGGCATAAAAAGTAGCATCAAGTTCTACGATTGGAAAGTGTGAACTATAGTCTATAAGCTTCTCTGTCTTTGAGGAGGATAGGTTGTATACGTCAGGATGGTCTCCCCAACCGGTCAGTCCGATATGGATCATCCTTCTCTGCCCCTTTCAAATGAATCGATACTAACATATTAACATAGATGGACAACAGATTTGATGAACTCTACACCCTCTAACTATTCTTACTATATAGTCGGCACTTAACAAACAGGTTATTATTCCAAAACCGATTTGTTGCTAGAATTGTTCATTCTACTAGTGAGATGACCTTCATTTTCACTGGGCTATTTTCGGGCACTCTTGTACATTGTACAATGCGCTCCTTCCTAACTTTTAGATAAGAGTATGTCGTGCTCAATAAAAATGTGACACTTCCCTAAAATAGAGAATGAGACACGATAATAGAAGGCTCAAGCGGTCAAAATTGTATCTTTGACCGCTACCTTCTAGGTCAGAAGCAATCTATTCTTTCGTCCCGAAAAGCTTTGGCACTACTTGTAGCTGTGTGATTGGAGAGCGACGGATGAAGGACCACCATACGATTACCGAAAAAACTGTGTAGGGATGCGACTTTGTCGCACCCCTACACATCCAATCTTCTCGATAATGGTACAGTAGTCGTTCTAATCCAAATGCAACGATACACGTAGTGCCAGTGTGTGACTAAGTCATTTACTCGTTATTTCTGATTAATCAACAGTAAGGTACAAAAAAACCGGCCCTGGTGGCCGGTTTTTCTTGTTTAAATTACCCGATTGAACCTTCCATTTCGAATTTAATGAGACGGTTCATTTCTACAGCATATTCCATCGGTAGTTCTTTTGTGAATGGCTCGATGAAGCCCATGACGATCATTTCAGTTGCTTCAAGCTCAGGAACGCCACGGCTCATCAAGTAGAAGAGCTGCTCTTCTGATACTTTAGAAACTTTCGCTTCGTGTTCAAGTGAAATGTTATCATTCAGGATTTCATTATATGGAATCGTGTCAGAAGTCGACAGGTCATCCATAATGAGCGTGTCACACTCGATATTTGCACGTGCACCATCCGCTTTACGTCCAAAGTGTACGATTCCGCGGTATGTTACTTTACCACCGTGTTGTGAAATTGATTTCGACACGATTGTTGATGACGTATTTGGTGCAAGGTGATGCATTTTCGCTCCAGCATCTTGGTGTTGACCTTTTCCTGCAAGTGCGATGGAAAGTGTCATACCGCGAGCGCCTTCGCCTTTTAGTATAATCGCTGGGTATTTCATCGTTAATTTTGAACCAATGTTGCCATCAATCCATTCCATTGTTGCGTTCGCATCACAAACCGCGCGCTTCGTAACAAGGTTATAAACGTTATTTGCCCAGTTTTGGATTGTCGTATAACGACAGTATGCATCTTTTTTAACGATAATTTCTACGACCGCGCTATGCAATGAGTTCGTTGTATAAACAGGCGCTGTACATCCTTCAACATAATGGACACTTGCCCCTTCATCTACAATGATCATAGTACGTTCGAACTGACCCATATTTTCTGAGTTAATACGGAAATAAGCTTGAAGTGGTGTTTCTACTTTAATGCCTGGTGGAACATAGATGAACGATCCACCCGACCATACAGCAGAATTCAATGCAGCAAACTTATTGTCAGAGTTAGGGATAATTGTTCCCCAATACTTTCTGAACAGTTCTTCGTCTTCCTTAAGCGCTGAATCTGTGTCTTTAAAGACGATTCCTTGGTCCACAAGTTCTTGTTTCATGTTATGGTAAACAACTTCAGATTCGTATTGTGCTGATACACCCGCAAGGTATTTTTGTTCCGCTTCAGGAATTCCGAGTTTATCAAACGTACGTTTGATTTCTTCCGGTACTTCATCCCATGAACGCTCTGCACCTTCAGAAGGTTTAACGTAATAAGTAATCTCATCGAATTTAAGGGAGTTTAAATCTCCACCCCATTGAGGCATTGGCATTTTATAGAACATTTCCAATGATTTCAATCGGTAATCAAGCATCCACTGAGGTTCATCTTTCATACCTGAGATTTCCTCAACGATTTCTTTAGTTAAACCACGTTCCGAACGGAAAACAGAGACATCTTTATCAGAAAACCCATATTTGTAATCGCCGATATCCGGCATTTTTTTAGCCATTACTATTCCTCCGTCCTATTATTGTTCGGAGTCATTTCCGACTCCCTTTTCCATCGCCTTCCATGCTAGTGTCGCACACTTTATGCGGGCAGGAAATTTCGATACGCCCGCAAGCGCTTCAATATCACCAAGATCGATGGAGTCGTCAACATCTTTACCAAGCATCATGTCCGAAAAGATTGTGGCCGCTTTTAGTGCTTCATCCACTTTCTTCCCTTTAACAATTTGCGTCATCATCGATGCGGATGCCATTGAAATTGAACAGCCATCACCTTCAAATTTAGCATCTTTAACAATGCCTTCATCCACTTGCAGAGTCAGATGAATGACATCTCCGCAAGTTGGATTATTCATATCGATTGTAATGTTACTTTCTTCAAGGACACCTTTGTTTCTAGGTTTTTTATAATGGTCCATGATGACCGAACGATAAAGTTGATCTAGTTTGTTAGTAGACATCTGCGAAATACTCCTTTGCGATACGGAGTCCGTCCACGAGGCGGTCAACGTCAGCTTCGGTATTATAAATATAGAAGCTAGCGCGTGCAGTGGATGATACATCTAGCCATTTCATAAGTGGCTGAGCACAGTGATGACCTGCTCTAACGGCAATACCGTTCATATCGAGCACAGTAGCAACATCGTGTGGATGGACATCGTTCAGATTAAATGTAACAAGTCCGGCACGTTTTTTAGGATCTAGTGGACCGTAAATGGTAAGTCCATCGATTTCCGACATTCTTTCCATTGCATATCCAGCTAGTTCATGTTCATGCCGTTCAATGTTATCCAGACCGATTTCCTCTAAAAAGTCGATTGCAGCAGCAAGTCCAATCGCACCTGCGATTATCGGTGTACCGCCTTCAAACTTCCAAGGAAGCTCTTTCCATGTCGATTCATACAATCCAACGAAATCAATCATTTCGCCGCCGAACTCGACAGGTTCCATTTTCTCAAGCAACTCTTTCTTTCCATAAAGGACGCCAATCCCTGTAGGACCGCACATCTTGTGTCCAGAGAATGCAAGAAAGTCACAATCTAATTTCTGTACATCTATTTTTATATGGGGCGCAGCTTGCGCACCATCAACTACCATAACAGCACCATGTTCATGAGCAATTTCGGCGATTTCTTTAATAGGGTTCATCGTACCAAGTACGTTTGAAACGTACATAACTGAAACAATTTTTGTACGGTCTGTAATGGTAGCGCGAACTTTGTCGATGGATAGAGTTCCATCTACTTCAAGGTCGATATATTTCAAAACG
Source organism: Sporosarcina sp. Y1011 (assembly GCF_057669885.1). Classification (NCBI taxonomy): domain Bacteria; kingdom Bacillati; phylum Bacillota; class Bacilli; order Caryophanales; family Caryophanaceae; genus Sporosarcina; species Sporosarcina sp. Y1011. The sequence goes on from NZ_JBYHFP010000013.1 coordinate 48,142, forward strand.
GCCCCTTTTTCTTTCGCCAGCTGTTGCCATGGAATAATATTGGAATGGTGTTCCATGTAAGTGATAAGAATTTCATCACCTTCACCAACATTCGCGCGTCCATAACTTTGTGCAACAGTATTTAATGCGGTTGTAGTGCCACGCATGAAAATAACTTCTTCCGTTGACTTCGCGTTAATGAATTTGCGAACTTTCTCGCGTGCACCTTCGTATCCTTCTGTCGCCCGATTACCAAGCGAATGGACGCCGCGGTGGACGTTTGAATTATCAAAGCTGTAATAGTTGCTAATTGCTTCTATTACTTGCCGCGGCTTTTGAGAAGTCGCGGCACTATCTAGATAAACGAGCGGATGCCCGTTGATTTCCTGGTCTAATATAGGGAAATGTTTGCGGATGTCTTTGCTAAGCATTAGCGCACTTTCCTTTCGATAACCTCCGTCAATTGTTTCTTGACGCCTTCAATCGGTAATTTGCTGACAACTGGCGCAAGGAAGCCATGGATAACAAGTCGTTCAGCTTCTTTCTGTGAAATCCCACGGCTCATCAGATAAAATAATTGCATCGGATCGACACGACCAACTGATGCCGCATGACCTGCTGTTACATCATCTTCATCGATAAGAAGGGCTGGATTTGCATCTCCACGCGCCTTTTCACTTAGCATAAGGACGCGTGATTCTTGGACTGCGTTCGCTCTCGTCGCGCCTTTAGCAATTCTTCCGATTCCGTTAAAGATACATGTAGATTCTTCTTTCACAACACCATGCTTCAAGATGAAGCCTTCTGTATCCATACCAAAATGCACGATTTCAGATGTGAAGTTCTGACGCTGTTTACCACGTCCCACAACAACTGATTTCATGTCACAGTGAGATCCGTTACCTACAAGGTGAGTAATGTTTTCAGAAATCGTATCACTGTCATTCATTAGTCCAAGTGCCCAGTCAATACGGCTATCGCGTCCTGCAATCCCGCGGCGATTCACATAGGTTGTGAATCCTTTCGCAAGTACATCAACTGCACCATATGTGATTTGCGCATTATCGCCTGTGAATACTTCAGATACAATATTCGCTAATCCTTTTGCTTCTTCTACAGTCGACAAATAGTTTTCGACATATGTCACTGAACTATTCGCTTCTGCCACGATAAGAACGTGGTTAAAGAGTGAAGCCTGTTCATCGTCATGCAAAAATAGTACTTGAATCGGCTCTTCGACGACAACATTTTTCGGAACGTAAACGAAAACGCCGCCGTTAATAAGTGCTGCATGAAGTGCAGTCAATTTGTGGTCGTCTACCTTTACACCGTCCGTCATGAAATACTTTTTCACAAGGTCGCTGTGTTCGCGTGACGCTGTGAAAATATCCGTCATGATGACGCCTTTCGCTTTCAACTCTTCGGATAAAAAGAGGTAAGCAGGTGTGTTATTGTGCTGAACATAAATACTGTTTTGCTTTTCTTTGTCAACAAGTGCACGCGCTTCTTCAGAAAGCTCGTCCAATGAAGCATAAACAGTACTTTCAACTGTATGGACAGGGAATTCCGTGAAATTCCACTTATCAATTTTCGTTTTATCTGGTTTTGGCATTGGTAGCTGTTCCGCTTTCGCTAATGCGTCTGCGCGGAAATCCGCCATCCAATCTGCTTCGTTCATCTTAGCGGAATAGGAGCGGACGTCCTGTTCGGTTAATGCCAACTTTGTTTCAACCGTCATTTTGAATCGTCCCCCTTTCTTAAACTTCCTGCCCGACAGTTTCGTCTTCGATGCCAAGTTCTTCTTTAATCCAGTCATATCCTTGTTCTTCAAGTTTATGTGCGAGTTCAGAACCGCCGGATTTAACAACTTTACCTTGCATCATAACGTGAACTTTATCTGGCGTGATGTAGTCTAGAAGACGTTGGTAGTGAGTGATGATCAAGCAACCGAAATCTTCTCCGCGCATTTCGTTAATTCCTTTAGAAACAACTTTCAATGCATCGATATCAAGACCAGAGTCAATTTCATCAAGCACTGCAAATTTAGGTCTCAACATTGTAAGTTGAAGAATTTCGTTACGCTTTTTCTCTCCGCCTGAGAAACCTTCGTTTAAGTAGCGTGTAGCCATGTCTTCATCCATTTCAAGGAATTCCATTCGGCTATCAAGTTCACGAATGAATTTCATCAATGAAATCTCGTCGCCTTCTTCACGTTTAGCATTGATTGCAGAACGTAGGAAGTCAGAATTCGTTACGCCTGTAATTTCACTTGGATATTGCATACCAAGGAAAATACCCGCTCTAGCGCGTTCATCTACTGCCATTTCTAGTACGTCTTCACCATCAAGTGTAATCGTACCAGATGTCACCTCATATTTGGGATGCCCCATAATCGCTTGCGCGAGTGTTGATTTACCTGTACCGTTCGGACCCATGATTGCATGGATCTCGTTTGTATTGATCGTCAAATCGACGCCTTTCAATATTTCCTTGCCTTCGATTTCAACGTGAAGGTCTTTAATTTCTAAAGTAGCCATTCCAATACCTCCAATATAATAAAGTTGAACGGATATCCATTCTCAATTTAGTATCATTCTAATCTTAACCCATTAACCATTGCCTTGCAAATCATTGAGAATCGTTTCATTTTAAAAGGGATACCCTTAATTCAAGACTTGTATGACTCCATTTTTCTAGTGCTCGCCCATTTTCAATTATCCAGTTCCCAATGAGAATCCACACAATTCAAAAAACCGATACGCAATGTACCGGTTTTTGAATCATTAGTATTGTTCTGGTTCTGGAGTCGCTTTAGCTACATCATCATTTTTTGTAAACTTATCGACGATAATAGCAAGTGCGCCATCACCCGTAACGTTTGTTGCAGTTCCAAAGCTGTCTTGCGCCATGTAAAGTGCAATCATAAGTGCAATCATCGCTTCATCGAAGCCAAGCATAGTGCCGAGTAGCCCTATTGCTGCCATAACCGCCCCGCCGGGTACTCCTGGTGCTGCAATCATCGTAACGCCGAGCATGAAGATGAATGGAAGGAAATCTGCAAATACAATCGGCATTCCATTCATAAGCATGACGCCTATCGAACAGGATACAAGTGTAATTGTACTTCCTGACAAGTGGATTGTCGCAAAAAGTGGAATTGTAAAATCAGTCACTTTATCCGACGCACCTGTTTTACGCGCCTGCCTTAACGTAATCGGTATCGTCGCCGCAGACGATTGTGTCCCAAGTGCAGTAAGGTAAGCAGGTGCCATTGTTTTCATCAAGAAGAACGGATTCTTTTTTGAAAGCGATCCTGCAACCGTATATTGAAGTGTTAGCATGATGAAGTGAAGAATAATAATCATAACAAATACCATTGCAAAGACAGATAGAACCTTAGCAACTTGGCCAGTATACGTCATATTAAGGAAGATTCCGAAAATATGGAATGGTAAAAGTGGAATAATAACAAACGAAATCACTTTTTCGATTAACACATTGAATTCATCAAATACATTAAGCATAGATTTGCTACCGATGGAAGCCATCCCGATTCCCAGTACAAACGCAAGAAGAAGTGCCGCCATAACATCCATCACAGGAATCAATTCAATCTCAAAAAAAGCTTCAGCCGCAGCACGGCCACTTTCAGCAACACTACCTTCGCTAATTTTCCCGATAAATCCAGGCAACAAACTTGTTGCTGCAAAATAGGCAATAATCCCTGCTACAATTGTCGAAAGATAAGCAAATGCTGTCGCCAAACCAAGTAGTCTACCTGACCCCTTGCCTAGCTTCGCAATTCCTGGCGCAATGAAAGCGATGATGATCAAAGGCACTATAAAATTCAAAAAGCCTCCAAATATCATATTAAATGTGGCTGCGAGACCCACAAACCACTCTGCAAAGCCTTCGCTAATTTTCGGTAACAGCGATCCAAACACGACTGCCAGTGCAATAGCGATGACGATACGCCAAATTAGACCAATTTTTTTCAAAACAGTGTTCCCCCTAAGATGATTTTATGTATTTAAGAGACAACGATACCATAATATTTTCGCTATTGAAACACCATTTCGACATTAACATCTATTGGAAAACAAAAAACCTCCGTCGAATTCGTACTTTTCGACAGAGGTTTCTACCTATTATTTAACCGGGACTACTGTGCCGCCCCATTCTTTGATGATAAAGTCTTGAATTTCTTTCGACTTCAATACTTCAATCAAAGCTTTGATTGACTCATTATTTTCGTCGCCTTTTCTTACTGCGATGATATTTACATAAGGGGAATCCTTGTCTTCGATAGCAATTGAATCTTCAATCGGATTCAAGCCCGCATCGATTGCATAGTTCGAGTTAATCAACAATGCATCGCCTTCATCATTCGAGTATAGTTGCGGCATTAGACCAGGTTCATAGTTTGCATCAAATTCAATATTTTTAGGATTTTCAACGATATCTTTCAGTTCAGCTGCTGTCTTATCTACACTTTCGTCAAGTTTAATAAGTCCTTTTGATTCGAGCATCGCAAGTACACGCCCGTGATCCGAAACTGAACTACTCATTAGAATTGTCGCACCGTCAGGAAGTTCATCGAGTGATTTATACTTTTTCGAATAGACACCAATTGGTTCAATATGGATGCCACCCGCATTTACAAAGTCGTATCCAGCATCTTTAATTTGCAATTCAAGATACGGAATATGCTGGAAGTAGTTTGCATCGATTTCGCCAGATTCAAGATCTTGGTTTGGTAACACATAGTCTTGATATGTTTCGATTTGAAGGTCGTAACCCTTTTCTTCCAATAACGGTTTTGCTTGTTCAAGAATGATCGAGTGCGGTGTATTGGAAGCACCGATAACAATCTTAGTTGTTTCTTTTTCGTCTGTGTTTTCACTATTCCCGCTTGTATTATTGCTTTCATCGGTGTTTTTTGTACCGCAAGCCGCAAGTACAAGAACGAGTGCTGCTAATAAAACTCCTGTTAGTAATTTCTTCATTTTATACTCTCCCTTTTCTCTATGCTGTTAATCTGAATGGTTGATATTGCCTATTGTTCACTAAATCAATCCACGCCTTGTCCACTTGCTTCAACAAATTACTTTACTGGGATGACGTCGCCGCCCCACTCTTCAAGAATAAAGTCATGAATTTCCTTCGATTTCAACACTTCAACCAATGTCTTGATTGCTTCAGTATTTTCTTCGCCTTCTCTAACTGTGATGATGTTCGCATACGGCGACTCCGTCTCTTCAATCGCAATTGAATCTTCAATTGGATTCAAGCCTGCATCAATTGCATAGTTTGCATTGATGACTACCGCATCACCTTCATTATTGTTATAGAGTTGCGGCAAAAGTGAAGGTTCGTAATTCGCATCAAACTGAAGGTTCTTAGGATTATCTACAATATCTTTCACTTCAGCCTTTACTTTATCTACTCCTTCAGCCAGTTTAATTAGCCCAGCTGATTCCAGTAATGAAAGTACGCGGCCATGTTCAGCTACCGAGTTACTAAATATGATAGTAGCACCATCCGGAAGTTCCTCGATTGTTTTATGTTGCGTCGAGTAAACAGCCATCGGTTCGATATGGATAGCCCCTGCATTTGCAAATTTATAACCATGGTCGATTACTTGTTGATCTAAATAAGGTATGTGCTGGAAGAAGTTCGCATCCAATTCACCGGATTCAAGATCTTTGTTCGGTAATACATAGTCTTGGTAAGTTTCTATATCAAGTTCAATACCTTTTTCTTTCAATATCGGTGCTGCCTCTTCCAAAATGATTGCGTGCGGTGTGTTAGATGCACCAATTACAATTTCCGTTGCGTCAACTTTTTCATCGGCAGCATTATCCCCGCTACTCGCATTGTTATCGCCGCTGTCATCTTTCGCCCCACAAGCCGCTAATGCTAATAGAAGTACTGCTAATACGATTCCCCCAAAAAGCTTTTTCATAATCATTTCTCCCCTTTTTTCTATTCTTTTTTATAGTTTACAGGCAATGCCTGATGTTACTGTCGTAGAATTATCTCTTGTCAAATTTCCTTACCGCGAAATCCCCGATGAATTGAATGATGAAAACGATAATTAAAATTAAGATTGTTGCAATTAGTATAACGTCCTCACGGCTGCGCTGGAATCCATCCAAAAACGCGAGATTCCCAAGTCCACCTGCGCCGATGATCCCCGCCATAGCGGTGTACCCGACAAGTGCGATTGCTGTTACGGTAATACCCGAGACAAGTGCCGGCATCGATTCCGGTAATAGAACTTTAAAAATAATCGTCCTCGTTTTCGCGCCCATTGACTTCGAAGCTTCAATTACACCTTTATCAATCTCCTGCAATGCAATCAACACCATTCTTGCATAGAATGGAGCTGCTCCAATAATAAGTGCCGGCAACGCTGCATCCGGTCCGCGAATTGTGCCAAGAAGAAATTTCGTAAACGGAATAAGCAATATGATTAATATGATAAACGGGATTGATCTAAAAATATTGACGAATGCCCCTGAAATAACATTGACCAACTTATTCGACCACAGTTGTCCGGGACTTGTTAGGAAGAGTATGATTCCGAGTCCGAGTCCAATAATCAATGTGAACAGTGTTGAAATTGCTGTCATATAGAGCGTTTCTACTGTCGCTTCCCACATCTTAGTCCAATCAACATTCGGAAAAAGGTTTTCAATCATTACCGATCACCTCTGTCTGAACATCATTTTCATTGAGGTATTGAATTGCTTCCTCAATAATTGCTGAATCTCCAAGGAGCTGAAGGATAAGTGAGCCATATGCTCCTCCATGTGTATGGGAAATGTTTCCTTGGACGATAGTGACACCCACATCGTATTTCCGAATGAGACTTGCGAGCACAGGTTGTTCCGTCTGCTCACCAACGAAAACAAGCTTGATAAGTGTACCTGTTGGAAATTCATCCTTAATATGCGCCATTGCCTGCTTCGCTTCCGCGGGCTCCGTCACTTGAGAAACAAATCGCTTCGTAATGGTCTCTTTTGGCGATTGGAACACATCGAGTACGTCCCCCATCTCGACAACTTTCCCAGCTTCCATGACTGCAACCCTATGGCAGATTTTCCGGATTACGTGCATTTCATGTGTGATGAGAACAATCGTCAGTCCAAGCCTTTCATTAATACCAGTCAGAAGATCAAGTATCGAATCCGTCGTTTCCGGATCAAGAGCTGAAGTCGCCTCGTCGCAAAGTAGGACTTCAGGGTCGTTTGCAAGTGCACGGGCTATCCCTACACGCTGTTTCTGACCGCCCGATAATTCTGATGGATACGCGTTTTCTCGGCCAGTCAAACCAACCAGTTCTATCAGTTCCGCCACTTTCTTTTCGCGCTTGGCTTTTCGCACACCCGCGATTTCAAGCGGGAATGCAATATTGTCTTTTACCGTCCGCGACCACAGCAAGTTGAAATGTTGAAAAATCATACTCACTTTCTGCCGCGCTTCCCTCAACGCTTTGCCTTTGATAGCCGACATTTCCAAACCGCCGATATTCACACTTCCTGAAGTAGGCATTTCTAGACCGTTCAACAGTCGAATCAAAGTACTTTTTCCAGCGCCACTATAACCGATCACACCGAAAATTTCACCATCAGCTATTTCGAGTGATACATTTTCAACCGCTGTAATACTGCCGGGTCCTTCACCGAACCGTTTATTAATATCCGTTAAATGAATCATTGATTTCACCTCTGAGATTTTGTCTATGTAAATGTAAATTGAAATTAAGTATATCTTCGTAAACTGACTGTGCCTGTCGCATCTTAACGGACGCTTCCGCATTTCTTGTCTAGCTGCAGGCGCCAGCCCCTCGGGTCACAAGTCATTTCGCTGTGGCGGCTTAGGTACGCCCCCTTCGTGCCTGCAGGATGCAGGTATGCAGCCTTTGCCGCAGGACGCGGCGAACTTGGGCTGCCTTCCTTCGTTGCCTTATGCCTGTCGGGGGCCGGCAGGATGCAGGTCATGCAACCGTTGCGACAGGACGTCGCGAACTTAGGTTGCGTTCCTTTACCGGCGCCTTCCGCTTTTCAAATACAAAAAAACCTTCCTGCAGACGGGCAGAAAGGCTTTACGTTATCATAAAATAAACGTTTGTCCAATCTCTCATCTCTCAAAGTATGCTATGCACTTTGTGTGATTTGGCACCATTTCACTTTCGTGACGGTTGCCGGGCTTCGTAGGGCACTATCCCTCCACCTCTCTTAATAAGAGCGACCTATTCAATTGTTGGTTAAGTCGTATTATATCAAATTCCTGTCTTGATTGTCAATCAATCAATTCCAACAGATACGGGACTGACTGAAAAGCATAGACTTTATGTTGTACAACGCCATCCTTCTGTATTAACAAGCAAGGAACGCTTTCAATTTCATAGTCAATTGCCATAGATTGCACATAGTTCAAATCCGCTTTCCCGATTGGCATTTCCGGTTTCATGACAGAAATGACGTTCATCATTTTAGAAGCGACTGCACATGTACCACACATCGGTGTATATAAATAAAACGCAGAATCGGGTGAGTCCTTCAAAGTTGCCTCCCAATGTTCGCGTGTCCAATTTTCCATTTATCTTACATCCTTTAAAGTAAAAATTCGGGTCGGATTTTGAATTCCGCATTTTGTAGTATTTCAGCTAACACTTTATACGGGGTCGTCTCCACTTCCCGGTACTCTTTTTCTGTATATAGATGGATTGCTGCTGGAAATTCTCTTTTAAATAATATACGCGTTTTTTCACCATCTTCATCAGCATCGACAAAAACATACAGGTCCTGTTCTTCATAGGGCGCAAGCAACTCTTCAAGCCGATATGGGCTTACTGTACCGTTCGTACAAATGATTTTGACTGACTCCGCAAGTATACGCGCTAATCTTTTTCTATCCGAACCGCCCTCTACTATGATGATTTTTTCATCCGACAAGAGAGTTCCTCCTTCGCAAATCGACAGTAAGATGCAAAAAACGCCGGAATTATTCCGGCGCTCAGTTAAATCAAATACGCCTCGGCGTATTTGCGCCCAGATTTTGAATTGAGCTTGCTCAATTCACTCCTTTCAAAATCTGTGGCATCCGCCGGAGGCTTGAAATTTATTCAGCAAGGTTTTGAACTACTGCTGAATAATTTTCAATTATTCTCCGATTGTCATTTTATCATACGCTTCTGCAGACATAAGTTCGTCCAACTCAGAAGTGTTAGAAGGTTCAACGACGACCATCCATGCATTTTCATACGGTGATTCATTGACGAATTCAGGGCTGTCTTCTAGTCCTTCGTTCACTTCAAGTACTTTACCGCTGATTGGAGCATATAGTTCAGATACTGTTTTAACCGACTCAACGCTCCCGAAAGGCTCGTCCGCTTTGATGTCATCGCCAACAGATGGAAGTTCAACGAATACGATATCTCCAAGTTCGGATTGTGCAAAGTGTGTAATACCGATGCGGTAGTTACCGTTTTCTTCCTTTACCCATTCGTGTTCTTCAGAATAACGCAGATCTTTTGGTGTGCTCATTTATACCCCTCCAAATAAATAGTTTCATTCTCTTCAATTCTGTCATATTTCTCTGATAAAGACAAGACTGTAACTTAATTGCCCCAGACTTTATTAAATTCTTCTTCCTTGAAACCGACAGTTACTTTTCCTTCTCCATAAACAATCGGTCTTTTGATGAGCATACCGTCTGATGATAGCAAACTAATTTTTTCTTCATCGGACATTGTAGGCAGTTTGTCTTTCAAATTAAGCTCTCTATATTTCATGCCGCTGACATTGAAAAACTTTTTCAATTCCAAATCAGAAGCCGCAATCATCTTTCCAAGTTCCTCTTCTGACGGAGGAGCTTCCGCAATGTTCACTTCTTGAAAGTCCAAGTTATTCGTTTCAAGCCACTTTTTCGCTTTTCTACACGTCCCGCATTTCGGGTAACCGTAGTAAATTAATCCCATACCGCAACGCCTCCATTTTTCATAGTATAACAGAAAAAACTACCTGGCATATATAGACAGCAGGATGTCAGTTTGAAATCTGCAATTTTACTTCATTAATATGTCACGTCTGTTGAATAACCAAATACTTGCATAAAAAGCAGATGAGAAGGGCTTGAATACTGCCATTTTCACTGGATAATTTTCGGCCCGCTTTCGGCGAATTAATTACGACCCTTTTACCGAGGAATAGTTTTGGCTAGAAGTGACTCCGTCACTTCTAGCCACACCCTTTGGGGTAATATTGTTGTGATTAATTGCCTGTCGCGTTCCTACAAAATTCAAGTGAAAAAACGGTTGCTTTGGAAGAAAAGAATAGATCATCTTCTATAAGAGTGTAAGTGCCCGAAGATGCAATTTCGGTCACTCTAGCACCTTGTACATTGAATTCCTCACTAACTTTCAGCAAAGATTATGTGATGCTCTATTAGAAATTGACACTTCCTTTATATAGTAATAGGGATCCAATAGTAGAAGGTTTGAGCGGCCAAAATTGTAACTTTGGCCGCTTCTCTTCAAGTAAGAAGCGAGCTATTCTTTCGTCCCGAAACACTTCGGCACTTCTTGTATTTGTGTCTTTGGAGAGCGACGGATGAACCACAACCATAAGATTACCAAAATGATAAATAGGGATGCGACGAAGTCGCATCCCTATTCATTAAGACATCTCGGTAATGGTATAGAGGTCTTTCAATCCTAAGCGATTCAAAGACAACCATACTCGTAGTGCCCTGTGTGATTAAGTTATTTATTGGTTAATCAACAGGAATGTTAAACGATAAACTTCTCTGCTTCGATTAGCTTGACTGAAGCTTCGCGCTTTTTAGCGATTATGTTATAAGGATTTGAACGTGTCAATTTACGCAGCGCCGAAATCATCATGCGCTGATTGTCGCCATCTGCTGCTGCCCGGATTGTTTCTTTCGCATCCCGTTCGATGTCTTGAAAAGCTTCTTGACAGAAAATTTGTGTGTAAAGGATTTTTTGTTGCGACTTCTCTTCACCTACGCGTGCAATCGCTTTTTCCGATCGGAGAAGCGCGGATTCCATGGCAAAGATATTATTAGCGATGTCCGCAATGTTGACCAGCACCTCTTGCTCTGCTTCAAGCTTCGTGCCGAAACGCTGTGCAGCTAGACCTGCCGCAAGCAAACCAATCTTTTTAGCATTTTTAACGAGTACTTTCTCTTGTGCAAGTACTTCATCACCAATTTCTTCAGGCATCATCATAAGAAGTTCTTCTTGAAGCGCTTGTGCTTGTTGAAGCAATGGTAGTTCGCCTTTCATCGCTTTTTTCAGGAACGTCCCCGGAACAAGTAGACGGTTGATTTCATTAGTTCCTTCAAAAATACGGTTGATGCGTGAATCGCGGTAAATACGCTCTACTTCGTATTCTTCCATAAAGCCGTATCCACCGTGGAGTTGAACCGCTTCGTCGACAATGTAGTCCAACACTTCGGACCCGACGACTTTGTTGATGGAACATTCGATTGCATATTCCGCAATTGCCGCTGCAATCGCTTTGCCATCTTTTTGCTCAGCAGGGCTCAACTGACTTTGTCGCTCTTCAAAGTAGCCAACCGTACGGTAAATCAAACTTTCTGCTGCATATAGCCTGGATGCCATCGTCGCCAGTTTTTGTTTAGTCAAGTTGAATGAAGAAATTGGTGTTTTGAATTGCTGGCGCTGGTTCGTATAAGCAATTGCAAGTTCAAGCGCACGTTTAGATCCACCAATTGTGCCAACCCCCAATTTGTACCGTCCGATATTCAAGATATTGAACGCGATAATATGACCGCGACCGATTTCACCTAATAAGTTTTCTACAGGTACTTCAGCATCTTGTAAAATTAATGTACGTGTTGATGAAGATTTGATACCCATCTTTTTCTCTTCAGCTCCGACAGATACACCTGGGAATTCTTTTTCGACGATAAATGCAGAGAACTTATCGCCATCGATTTTCGCGTAAACAACAAATATATCTGCGAATCCGGCATTCGTAATCCACTGTTTTTCACCATTTAAGATGTAGTGTGTTCCAGCAGCATTCAATTTTGCATTTGTTTTCGCACCCAATGCGTCAGAACCAGAACCTGGCTCAGTTAGTGCATATGCAGAGATTTTGTCGCCTGATACAGAGTTTTCTAAATACCTTTTCTTCTGTTCTTCATTTCCGAAAAGTACGATTGGTAACGTTCCGATACCAACATGTGCGCCATGAGTAATCGAGAATCCGCCTGCTACAGACATCTTTTCTGAGATGAGTGCAGACGCGATTTTGTCGAGTCCAAGACCACCGTATTCTTCTGGTACATCCGCTCCTAGAAGCCCTAAATCACCCGCAGATTTAAGTAGTCTTACAGAGTGCTCGAATTCATGGTTTTCAAGATTTTCCACGACAGGTGTAACTTCATTTTTCACGTAGTCTTCTGCTGTTTTGGCAATCATTTTTTGTTCATCGGAAAAATCCTCAGGTGTAAAAACTCGACTTGCTTCTATGTCTTCTGTAAGAAAAGCTCCGCCTTTAATCAGTTCGTTTGTTTTTAATTCAGTCAATGGTGTTTCCTCCTTTTAATCTTGAAAGATTGTATGTCAGATAGCTCCAGGAGCCCTTAGTTTTTCTGTAATAATTCAAACACGCCCGCTGCGCCCATTCCGCCGCCGATACACATTGTAACTACTCCGAACTGTTTACCTTGTCGTTTTAATTCACTCATCATGCGTATTGTTAATATCGTTCCTGTTGCGCCAAGTGGATGCCCAAGGGAGATTGCTCCGCCGTTGAAATTTACTTTTTCGATATCAAGGTCTAAATGGCGAATAACTTGAAGTGATTGAGACGCAAACGCTTCATTCAACTCCCAGACATCGATATCTTCAATTGAAAGTCCTGCCAGTTTAAGCGCTTTTGGTATTGCCACGATTGGGCCGATGCCCATCAATTCAGGAGGCACGCCGCCCACTGCAAATGACAAGAACTTCGCGATTGGTTTCAAGCCTTGTGCTTCAGCCACTTCACGGTCCATGACAAGTACAGAACTTGCTCCGTCCGATGTTTGTGATGAGTTCCCCGCAGTAACAGTACCTGTCACTGAGAATGCCGGATGCAATTTAGCCAATCCCTCCACGCTTGTTCCGTGACGAACGCCTTCGTCCATTTCAAACATGAACCTCTTCTCGCTATACTTTCCGTTATCATCTACAGAACGTTTCACGATTTCGACGGGTACGATTTCATCATCGAATTTCCCAGCTGCAATCGCCGCCCCCGCTTTTTGGTGGGATAAAACAGCAAATTCATCCTGGTCTTGACGCGTAATGCCATATTTCACCGCAACTTGCTCAGCAGTGTGACCCATGCCCATATAATACTGAGGAGCCGTTTCCGCTAAGTGCGCATTCAGTCTAATTGTATTTCCCATCATGGGCACCATACTCATTGACTCGACGCCACCAGCGATAATTGCTTGTGAAGAGCCCAGCATTATACGCTCAGCCGCATAGGCAATTGACTGTAGTCCTGATGAACAGTACCGGTTTATTGTAATGGCAGGCGTCGTATCTGGAAGACCTGCAAGTGCGCCTATATTGCGAGCAACGTTCAATCCTTGTTCCGCTTCAGGCATTGCACAGCCAATGATTAGGTCGTCAATTGGCCCGTCATAACCACCCGCACGTTTCAATGTTTCTTTAATCACAAGTGCCCCTAAATCATCCGGGCGTACTGTTGCAAGTGTGCCTCTGCCCGATTTCCCAACCGGCGTCCGTGCACCGGCTACTATTACTGCTTCACGCATTGAATTTCCTCCTCTTTGCTATATACAATCCAACATTAATTGCGCAGTGGTTTGCCTTTTACGAGCATATGTTGCATACGTTGCTGTGATTTCGGTTCCGCCACAAGGCTAAGGAACGCTTCACGTTCAAGATCCAACATATATTGTTCCTCAACAAGTGTTCCGTATGGCACTTTTCCGCCCGATAAAACAAACGCCAGCTTCTTCGCAATTTTCAAATCATATTCACTGATATAACCAGATAAGAACATGCCTTCTGCACCTAACAGCATCGTCGCATAACCAGAATCACCTGTAACAGGGATTTTTTCACGTTGAGGCGCTTTATAACCCATATCAAATAATGCAATTGCTGCCTGTTTCGCATCATAGATTAAGTGATCAGCGTTAACACTGATACCATCCGCGAAATCAAGGAAGTTGTTTTCACGTGCTTCTTCACCCGACGCGGAAACTTTTGCAGTTGCAATGGATTCGAATACTTTGTTAGCAACAAATTGATAGTCAATATGGACGCCATTCGGCAATCCTTTCAAATGTTTCGTATATAGCCCGACGTTTCCTCCACCACCTGGTATCAAACCTACACCAGCTTCTACAAGCCCCATATACGTTTCCATTGAAGCTTGAATATGCGCGGCTGGCAGACAAACCTCCGCCCCGCCCCCAAGCGTCATTGCGAACGGCGCAGCGACAACAGGTTTTGAGGAATATTTGATTTTCATCATGGCATTTTGGAATGAACGTATGATGTAATCGAGTTCAAAGATATTATCATCTTGTGCTTCCATAAGAATCATCCCAAGGTTTGCGCCTACGCAGAAGTTTTTGCCTTGATTTCCGATGACGAGTCCTTTAAAGTTCTTCTCCACTTCATCCACAGCGAAATTGATCATTTGAATGATGTCGGGACCGATTGAATTCGATTGCGAATGGAATTCAAGAAGTGCCACACCATCGCCAAGGTCGATTAAACTAGCGCCAGAATTCTTTTTGATGACACCGTGTTTTTTCTTATAGCGTTTCAAATCGATGTCTTTTTCATTTACTGGAACAAGCTGATAATCCTCACCATCAAAGAAGTAGAGTTCGCTGTCTTCTTCTTTATAAAAAGTTTCATAGCCTTTAGCTAGCAAACTTTGAACGAAGGAAGGTATTTCATAGCCTTCTTCCTTCATTCTAGTAACGGATTTTTCAACACCGATTGCATCCCATATCTCAAAAGGCCCTTGCTGCCATCCAAAGCCCCATTTCATGGCATTGTCGAGTGCCACGATATCGTCTGCAATTTCACCGTGCAATTGTGCCGAATAGAGCATTGTCGGAGCTAGGATGTTCCAAAGAATTTCTCCTGTACGGTCATCCGCATAGACAAGGGTTTTCACCTTACGAGCAAGCCCTTTTTGTTGTTTTGCCATTTCAATAGAATGCGTTTTCAATTTTTTAGCCGGACTATATTCAAAGGTCTCCGTATCCAGTTCAAGAATTTCTTTTCCTTGTTTCAAATAGAATCCTTGTTTCGCCTTAGCACCAAACCAGCCGTTTTCAATCATTTTCTTCATAAATGGCGGCAATTCAAATACCTTTTGCTCTTCGCCCTCTGTTTTATCGTAGACGTTTTTAGCTACATGCATGAAAGTATCTAGCCCTACAACGTCAAGCGTGCGGAATGTAGCCGAAGTAGGACGACCAATTAAAGTCCCTGTAACCGAATCGACTTCACCGATAGAAAACCCACGTTTTTCCATCTCACGCACCGTGATTAGAAGACCATACGTACCTATCCGATTGGCGATAAAGTTAGGTGTGTCTTTAGCGATTACAACTCCTTTTCCAAGGACATCTTCCCCAAAACGAGTCATGAACTCAATGACTTCCGGAGCTGTTGTACTAGCCGGAATGACTTCAAGTAATTTCAAGTAGCGTGGTGGATTGAAAAAGTGCGTTCCTAGGAAGTGCTTTTGGAAGTCTTCCGAACGTCCCTCTGCCATCGCTTCAATGCTGATACCTGATGTATTTGAAGTGATAATTGTGCCTGGTTTACGAACCGCATCTATTTTTTCATATAACCCTTTTTTCACATCCAGATTTTCAACAATTACTTCTATAATCCAATCAACGTCTTTTAATTTGTCTAAATCATCTTCAAAATTTCCTGCTTCTATGAGAGACAGATTGCTTTTCTTAGTCAGTGGCGCAGGTTTTTGTTTCAATAGTTTCTGTAATGCGCCTGCTGCAAACTTGTTACGTACCCCGCTACTTTCAAGTGTCAGCCCTTTAGCCACTTCCTCATCAGTTAACTTTCCAGGAATGATGTCGAGTAGCAGGACGGGAATCCCAATATTTGCGAGATGGGCTGCTATGCCCGATCCCATGACGCCTGAACCTAAAACTGCCGCTTTTTTAATTTGATAAGCCACGTGTAAAGCCTCCCTTTTCCATTTGAATGAACACTCATTCATTTTATGGGCAAAAAAAATAGAAACTACTTCTATGACTCTTAGTGTAAAACACATTCACCATTTTCGCAATATTTAAATCGACTTTTCTCAATTTAAACGTTACCCTAACTACTCGAAACAGATTATTACCAGTCTACAGTGATAACGTTGTACAATATACCTATGAAGGAGGCTAATAAATTATGAAATCAATTACAACAGTAGAACAATTTAACGAAGTTATTTCAGGAGATTCTAAAGCACTAGTCAAATTCCAAGCAGGATGGTGCCCAGACTGCACACGTATGGATATGTTCATTGATCCAATCGTTGAAAAGTATGACACATACACATGGTATGATGTAGACCGCGACGTGTTGCCTGAAATCGCAGAAAAATATGAAGTCATGGGTATCCCAAGTCTTTTAATTTTCCAGAACGGTGAAAAACAAGCGCACTTACATAGTGCGAATGCTAAATCACCTTCACAAGTTACTGATTTTCTAGATAGTGTAAAAGCTTAATCAATGAGTATGTTACAAAAGCGGTGGACAAATGTCTATCCGCTTTTTTGTTTTTAATAGACCTTTTTACCATTTGAAGTATAATAGAGTAAACGGTATTGAGGTGCGTACATTGGATTACGAAAATGAAATTTCACAGCTTAAAGCTAAAATTGCATCTTATGAAAAAATTCTACTGAATACAGCCACACCGATCATTCCATCAATCGTCGAGAATACCATTCTGATCCCTATTTCAGGACATACCGATAAACATCGTTTTGATTTAATACGCACCTGTGTCCTCTCCTATATTGAAGAGCATAGAGGCACAATATGTGCGGTATTCGATTTTACCGGGGTTGGTGCGAAGGATGTAGATGAATTTGATTTTAATCTCCTTACTCTTGAAATCAATCAAATCGACGAAACCTTAAAACTAATGGGTGTTCGTCCAATCTTTGTCGGGTTCACTCCACGTATTGTCAGGGAAGTTGTTCATGCTGGCATTCACTTGGATATTGAAACCTATGTGAATTTCAGAACATCTTTAAAAGTATTGTTATCAGAAAAAGGACAAACACTTCATACTTGCTGATGAAGTGTTTGTCTATCAAGCAGATGAAGGGCTTGGGAATGCTCTTGCGAAAGGTACAAATGTAGACGTTCAAAAATACCTGTAATATATTCATAAAGTGAAGCTGTCTCCTTGTAGACTGCTTCTTTTTTTGTCGGCTGTCTCTAGATTGTTTCCGAAAAACTTGCGTATAATTGCTTGAGGAGGTGTGTATGGTGAAAAAAGTGCTGAATGTGATTGGGATATCACAATATGATACTGATATTAAAGAGTCATTCCGGGGTTCTGCATGTGGCCCCGTCACTGCGCGTGTTCTGATGGATCAGATTTCCCCAGATGCATACCCTAATGACATAAACGACTTATATAAACTTCTTGGAACAACAAGAATCGGACTTTTAAAAAGACATTTCATCCGTAATATGCGCAAACTAATTGGAAATGATTGGCATGTAGTTGAATGTAGTATTGATGAAGTGAAAAGACAAATCGATAATGACCGACTTGTTGCCGCGAAGTTTGATAAATGGTTTAATTTGCGTTGGCGTGGCAGTTTTGAATTCGATTATCACTGGGTACCTGTTATCGGTTATGAAGATTTAGGTGATGATATTACTCTATTTATCCATGATAACGGGGGAAGGAATCGGAATAGTCGCGTCCGGTCAGTTTCCTACAATCGAAACCGCCCGATTTTATCTTTTGTAAAAATTGAACCTAGAGAATAGTGAGTTCAAAAAGCTCCGATTGTGCTGAGAAAGGCTTGAAAACTTATATTTTCACTGGATTGTTTTCGGCCCGCTTTCGGCGAATTAATCAGGACAATTTTACCGGGAGGGCAAGCGTTGCAAGGAGTGACTCTGTCACTCCTTGCAACGCTCTTTTCGGTTTTACTGTCCTGATTAATTGCCTGTCGCGCTCCTACAATAATCGAGTGAAAAATGCAGTTGCTCTGAAAGAAAAAAATAGATGACATTCTATAAAGAGTGTAAGTGCCCGAAGATGAAATTTCGGGCACTCTAGCACGTTGTACATAGTATTTTCTTCTAACTTTATAAGTAGGTGACACTTTCCTAAATTGAAAATAGAGAAACTATAATAGAAGGTTAGAGCGGTCAAAATTGTATCTTTGACCGCTACTCTCCAGGTAAGAAGCAAGCAATGCTTTCGTCCAAAAAAGCTTCAGCACTTCATGTACTTATATTTTTGGAGAGCGACGGATGAACAACCACCATACGATTATCGAAAAAAGTAAGTAGGGATGCGGCGAAGTCGCATCCCTACTTACTAAGACATCTCGATAATATTATAGAAGTTTGTTCAATCCAAAGCGAACCAAAAACAACTGTGCTCGTCGTGCATTATCTAATTCTACAAAAAGAGTGAATCTGCTTGTTTTAGAATCATCGAATACCCTTCTTTTTCTATCAATTCCCTCACTACATTATCATAAATAGGAATTTCCAACTCTTCAATCGAACCTTTCATTTCTACTTCACAATGAATTTCCGCCAGTTTTTTAGAAAGTAAAAGCATATCCATCTCTTCTTCTATTTTCTTCCGAATCGCAGGGGTCAGTTCATGGAGGGCATTAACCACACCTTCAACTGTCCCGTGTTCTTTAATCAGCTTAAGTGCAGTTTTCGGTCCAATTCCTCTCACGCCAGGATACCCATCACTTGTATCCCCTGTAAATGCTTTTGTGTCGATGAACTGGATTGGTGTAATTCCGTATTCTTCTATAAAACGGTCCTCTGTATAAATGTCGTAAATCGCATATCCTTTTTTCGTGAATGCAATTCGGACACCCGGTCTAAGTAGCTGAAGCATGTCTTTATCTCCAGTCACAATTGTGATATTCGCTTTATCACTCCACGTTTTTACGAATGAGCCAATTAAATCATCCGCTTCCATGCCAGGAACGCCATAGTTTTTCCAATTGATCATTTCGGAAACGCTTCTAGCCATATCAAACTGTGGCACTAGTTCCGGTGCAGGTGCGGGTCTGTTCGCTTTGTATCCTTCAAATAAATCATTTCTAAATGTTTGCGAACCCATGTCCCAGCAAACTGCCATATGTGTCGGTTTAAATAGAGACATAGCTGTCATCGTATGACGGGCAAATCCTTGAACCCCATTTGTTGGGACTCCCGATTCATTGGGGAAATAATGCCCCATAGCAGATGTTGCAAAAAAAGAGCGGAATAAGAGAGCCATTCCGTCTACTAGTAAAATATGTGGTTTTTCTTCAGTAATCATTAAAATTATTTCCCCTATCTGTCTCCCTATTCTTTCAAGACTTCTATCTATAATAGCATGCTTTCAATCTGTTGATTGCGGGTAAAGAGTATTAGATTACATATAGGAGGTTGTAAATATGCATATTCACGAAGGTTCTTTGTACTGGCCTGGAACCATGCCAATCCCCCCTGAACGAAAAAAGATAGAAATCGCGTCACATTATGATGTCATTATTGTAGGTGGGGGGATGTCGGGAGCTCTTTCAGCACTTGCATTGGCTGACAAAGGTCTGTCCATCGCAGTGCTCGACAAACGGCAAATGGCTACGGGCAGTACAATGGCGAATACGGGGTTGCTTCAATATTCAAATGACATCATGCTTCATCAGTTAATCGAACAAATCGGAGAAAAGGACGCTGTACGTTTTTATCAGTTATGTTTGGAATCAATGGAAGAACTAAAACAAACAGCTGAACGGTTGCCAATTGATCCTGATTTCATCAACCGCCCAAGTGTTTATTATGCAAGTGACGAAAATGATTTAAAACGGATTAAGAAAGAGTATGAAACATTAAAGATTTATGGATTTCCTTGCGATTATTGGAACGAAGAAGAAATCCGCAAGCATCTCCCCTTTTCAAAACCTGGGGCCATCGTGACATATGGCGATGCTGAAGTGAACCCCTATAAATTCGTCAATGGACTGTTACAATTAGTCGAGAAAATGGATGTCCATCTCTTTGAATATACGGCAGTGAATGGCGTAACCGAAGAAAATGGGCTGTTGCACATTTCTACATCCTCAGGTGAATTCCATACGGTTAAAGTTCTTTTTACAACTGGATATGAGACGCTTCCAGTAGGAAAACGGATTGGTGCTGACATTAACCGTTCGTATGTTATTGTTACTAAACCACTAGACACTTCCCCGATTTGGCATGAAAATGCGCTGATTTGGGAATCTAAGCGTCCTTATCTTTACATGCGGACAACAATCGACAATCGAATCATTGTAGGCGGGCTCGACGAGGATAAGCCCCAAGCTCCTCTTTCAAATGAATCAATTATGAAACGCGGTGAAAACCTAAAAAAACAACTAGAGGCACTTTTCCCAGAAATTCCGATTGAAATTGACTACGCTTATTGTGCAACATTTGGAGAGTCGCTAGATAACTTACCATTCATCGGAGAGCATCCGTCAAAAGGAAATCATTATTATCTACTTGGATATGGAGGCAATGGAACTGTTTACAGTATGCTAGGTTCAAAAATTATCGCCGCTATTATGACAGGCAATGCGAATCCCGATGCTCATATCGTACAACTCGAACGGTACGCAGACGCTTTAACCGGTGGACGAAGCGGAATTGCCTAAATAATGAACACGATAACAACTTGACTTACCCCTTCACCCAAGCAGAAATTGAGCGAGCTTTTCAATATCCGGCGTAAAAATACGATCTTCATCAATCGGACGCACGATTTTCAGCAATTGGTCGAACTTGACACGGGTTTTCGGCGCCATCTGTTCGGGCCCGCGGATATGACAACCTGTCATTGCACACAGTGCTTCAATTGCAAGGACATTTCTCGCATTTTTAATGATTTCATGTGCATGCCTCGCACCGATTGTTCCCATTGAAACATGGTCTTCCTGATTACCAGATGACGGTATCGAATCGACGGATGCAGGGTGTGCGAGTGTTTTATTTTCTGATACCAGGCTTGCGGCTGAATACTGCAAGATCATGGCACCTGACTGCAGTCCTGGTTCGGGACTTAGGAATGGCGGTAATCCTTCATTCAATTGCGGATTAACGAGCCGTTCGATACGACGTTCGGAAATACTGGCAAGTTCCGCCACCCCTATTTTCAAGAAATCCATCGCAAAGGCAATCGGCTGTCCATGGAAATTCCCCCCTGATACAACCGTGTCGCCATTATTAAAAATGAGCGGATTATCCGTTGCTGCGTTCATCTCAATCTCTAGTTTTTCTTTTACATAACCAAGTACCTGCCAGCTTGCACCGTGCACTTGTGGAATGCAACGAATGGAATAAGCATCTTGGACACGCTTTTCCCCTTGGATCGTAGTAAGAAGACTTCCATCTAACCAATCCAACATCCTCGCCGCCACATCTACTTGTTCAGGATAACCGCGTGCTTCATGTATGCTTGGATGAAATGCGTCTGTGATTCCATATAATGCTTCCATTGTCATAGCCGCTATCCACTCACTGTCAAAGGCAAGTGATTCTGCCTCTAAATAATTGACTATACCTTGTGCAGTCATCGCTTGCGTTCCATTTATGAGCGCAAGCCCTTCTTTTGCTTCAAGTACGATAGGCTCCATTCCATGCTTTTCCCATACATCTGCAGAAGGGGTATGCAATCCGTCTTGCCACACAAACCCTTCTCCTAGCAATCCGAGTGCTAAATGAGCGAGAGGTGCAAGATCTCCTGATGCACCGAGTGAGCCTTGCTGAGGAATGACTGGATGGATACGGTTATTCACCATATAAGCGAAGCGTTCCAGCACTTCAGCACGAATTCCTGAAAACCCCTTCAGCAAAGCATTCAAACGGAGAACGACCATTGCACGCGAAACGATTTCAGGGAACGCCTCTCCCATCCCACACGAATGCGAACGAATCAGGTGAAGTTGCAATGCTTTCGTATCCTTTTCATCGATTTTCACATCACTGAATTTGCCAAATCCAGTATTGATGCCATAAACAGTCCGGTCATCTCGCACAATTTTCTCGACAGCTTCACGACTTTTATGGACACGTTTCAATGCTTCACTGTTTAATGAAACCCCCACTTCTTTATAAAGTATTTCACTCATCTGATTTAGGCGGAGAGAGGAACCTGTTAATTCAATCATGTCACCCATCCTTTATCTAAAATTACTTAACCTAGTCTTATCGTACATGATTAAAACACATAAAGTACCACTTTTCAGAAAGTTTAGTCTATGCTAACAAGGCGCAGTTGTAATGAGGTAAAGCGTTGAATAAGAGAAAAAAATTCTCATTAATGGATGTTTAAAAAGTTCGGGAAAACCGTTGTCTATTTAGCTCTTTTTCCTCCCTTTTCACCAATTTTTAAGCGAATAGTCCACGCATTTCATTTGTTGTCGCATAGGATAAGGGGAATCGCTTGGAAGGAGTGGAAGAATGGTTAACATGCAACCAGGTGGTCAAGGGGAACAGCAATGGTTCCCGAGATTACCTGATGGATATGAAGGTAATCCGTCGCAAGGAATGCAGGGATATGAGAATCAAGGCTGGTCGCCAGGCATGGGTATGCCTGGACAGGGAATGCAAGGTTATCCTCAAGGTCAAGGGTTTGGTATGCCTGGATACTCACCAGGGCAAAGCGCTCAAGGATTCGGTATGCCTGGTTTTTCACCAGGGCAAAGTGGTCAAGGTTTCGGGGGACCAGGTTTCCCTGGGCAAGGCGGTCCAGGATTCGGAGGACCAGGTTTCCCTGGGCAAGGCGGTCCAGGATTCGGGAAGCCAGGTTTCCCTGGGCAAGGTGGTCCAGGATTCGGAGGACCAGGTTTCCCTGGGCAAGGTGGTCCAGGATTTCCACCCGGCCAAGGCGGCCAAGGACAACAGCAAGGACAGCGGGCCCCTACCTCACCACCTCCAAACCGGATACCAGAATATCCCAGTGCTTCATTGTTCGCAGTAGACCCCGGGGCAATCCGCCGTTGCCTATACCGCTACACTTTTATCTGGACATCGAGAAGACAAGGTTTTTGGTTCTTCCCGGTCTTCGTTGGACGGACTTCCGTTGCGGGCTATAGATGGCGCAGCAGACAAAGAAGATGGGAATACATGGGCATGGATCTTAACCAAATTAACAGATTTACCTGTTAGAAATGCACGACCTTCATACATGATTTCAACTTATTTTTCAAATAAAACATTTATATTCAACAAAGCGATTCCAATCGTCATCTGGAATCGCTTTTTTATCGTTTTTTTGTTTAACTTTGATTGTGAAAGGGTACTGATGTAGTGGTTGTAAAATAGGGATAATGGGTATGATTACTCCAAAAGACATATACAAAAACTCATTAGAAATTAGAGGTGATTTGATGAAAAAAGTATCTAACGTTTTTTGGATTACCTTAGCACTTGTAGTAGTGACAGTTTTATACGGTGCTATCTCGCCGGAAAGCTTCGAAATAGTTACTAACAATATGAAGAATTTTATCACATCATCGTTCGGTTGGTATTATCTACTAGTAGTCACCGGGATTGTATTGTTCTGTCTGTTCTTTATAGTCAGTCCAATGGGGCAGATTACACTAGGTAAGCCCGACGAAAAACCTGAGTATTCTCGTTTAAGCTGGTTTTCAATGCTATTTTCAGCAGGGATGGGGATAGGACTTGTTTTCTGGGGAGCAGCAGAACCTTTATCTCACTTTGCCATCAACCCAGCAACTGAACAACCAGAAACAGCCGCGGCCTTCCGCGAATCAATGCGCTTCACTTTTTTCCATTGGGGAATTCATGCATGGGCGATTTACGCTGTCGTCGCCATGACTCTTGCCTATTTCCAATTCCGTAAAGGAGAGCCCGGTTTGATATCTTCAACAATGAAACCGCTATTTGGAAAACGAATGGACGGTTGGTTAGGTACTCTGATTAATGTTCTTGCTGTTTTCGCTACAGTATTCGGTGTCGCAACGACACTAGGATTTGGCGCCATTCAAATTAACGGCGGATTAGCTTATCTATTCGATTTGCCCATCAGTTTCCCTATTCAAGTTGCCATTATCATTATTGTTACAATTCTGTTCGTTGCGTCTTCATGGTCAGGTCTGAGCAAAGGGATTAAATATTTGTCTAACATCAATATGGTTCTCGCATTAGTATTACTTGTCCTTGTTGTTATACTTGGGCCAACTTTGTTAATTCTCAATACGTTTACTGATACAATCGGCACTTATTTGCAAAACTTGGTGCGGATGAGTTTCCGGGCAGCACCTGTTGATGAAAGTCATCGTGCATGGATTAATGACTGGACCATTTTTTACTGGGCATGGTGGATTTCATGGGCTCCTTTCGTCGGTATATTCATTGCGCGTGTATCGCGTGGTCGAACGATCCGGGAATTCCTTGTCGGTGTCCTGATGTTACCAACCCTACTAAGCCTCTTCTGGTTTTCCGTTTTCGGTACGACTGCAATAGATGTACAAAAGAAAGGTACCGATTTGTCCGGACTAAAAACAGAGGAAACGCTTTTCGCCGTTTTCAATGCGATGCCAATGTCGATGACGCTATCGATTATCGCAGTCATTCTCGTTGCAATCTTTTTCATCACTTCCGCAGATTCTGCAACCTTCGTACTTGGAATGCAGTCGACATACGGATCACTTAATCCGCCGAATACAGTGAAACTAACATGGGGGATTGCTCAGGCTGCTGTTGCCATGATTCTACTCTCTGCTAATGGACTAACTGCACTTCAGAATGCATTAATCATAGCAGCATTGCCCCTCTCCTTTATCATAATCCTTATGATGATCTCGTTTTATAAGGCGCTTGATATAGAACGTAAGGAGATGGGGCTGATGGTAAGGCCTTACTCGAAGAAGCGGAAAAAGTGATTTTGAATAGCTAACGTTAATCAAAAACTCAATCAGTTAGTAAGGCTATAGATAGAACCTAATTCATATTTGAATTAGGTTCTATCTTTTTCTACTTATTTGGTACGTAGGAACAATTCAACTTTCTCTATTTTATTATTTCGTTTCAATCTAACAATATTCCCACTTTCCTAATGACTTGATCATACATAGTCGGTAGGTGCATATATTTCATAGAGGGAGATATTAAAATTTAGAAGGTGGGAGATTGATAGAGGTGAGCGCGATATTACTTGGTGGGTTTCTTTTTTTCAGTGTAAGCATCGGGGGTGGGATTGCTTGGCAGGTATCAAGATACTTCCGAAATTCAACCGCGGGATTATCTCTATTATGCGGGGGATTTCTATTAGGATTACTCGCACTTGACATCATTCCAAGCACGTTAATAATGTACAAGCCATTTGGCATTATTCTTGGCATACTAATTGGATATCTATTTTTCCTAGTCATTCATAATTTAATGCATACACTTACTATTCAAACGCCATCAGCACTCTTGCTGATGATTGCTTTATTGATACATACAATCCCGCTAAGTTTAACCATAGGAAACTTGTTGGAGAATTCGACAATTGGCATCACGATTACAGCTTCAATTATTCTTCATCATATTCCGGAAGGTTTCGCACTTACTACTGCCCTTCTTTCACAAGGAAAAAAACTATGGTTATTACTTTCTTGTTTCCTCACTTTATCCATTTTCTTCGGCCTATTCATATGGATCGGACATTACGTGAATCTCACAACAAAAGAGCAAAGCGTACTAATGGGTATTTCCATTGGTCTGATCGCCGCTACAAGCATCAGTGAATTTGTCTTACATAACATTAAAGTTGTTCCGTTCAAAATCTTTACAATGTACATTCTTATGGGTTATCTACTGAGCACTCTATTTCATTTGTTGCTTTAATTTTTGACAATCAAAAAAGACGACCTCAACTACACTCAGATAAAATCGTCTATAATTTCGAGTAGCAGCTTCTAAATTAATTCAGAATATAAGAACCCTTCACTAAACTACGTTGCTCAGAAGGTTTGTCGGAATGACACTTTAATGGTCCTGTTACACCCCGCCCCCAGCCGCAGCAGCAGACTGAGCCGCTTTTGCGCAATCAATTGCCACAACGAGCGCCACGAGTAGTGGTTCCATCTCAACATCTAGAACTTCCAACTCGTAGCTATCGCCCCATGTGAACCACTTTTTACTGACAGCGCCAATCAGTTCCCCATGTCGGTACACTTCGAAATCCATATCCCACCAATTTCCCTGTACTACTATTCCTGCCGCATCAATTGAATAACGCGCTTTTAAAAAGGAAAATTCCTTTTTTATCGTTACCGTTTCTTGGCCGTGTACTTCGGCAAAAAAAGTCGGTAGGAAACTAAACGTTTTTTTGGTGATCATCGCCACTTCTTCCAAAGCCACATCCATAATCGAAAACGTCTTCGGTATTTTCATGAAGCTTCCTTCTACGAAATACACTTCATTCTCTTCTGCATCCTTCACCGAAAACTTGCCACTCAAACTAAATACCTTTTGCTTGATATACAACTGTCTCATGCGATCCCTCCTCGTACTAGAAGACTCTTTTCAGTTAAACCCGTTATCTCTAATACGTATCGGATGACAAAACGTTTCACTTTCGCCATAGAATAAGAGCAAAACATTTAGTCTTACTACTCAATCCCGTATCCGCGCCAATACCCGCTCCCCCGCCCTGGCATGTCCTAAATAATACGGATACGAGACAACTTTGTTGCGGTGGAAATATAATACATTCACAGCATCCGTTTCATCGAAATGAAAAAGCTTCGGCATTAAATAGGAGGCATTCGTCAATCGTTTTGGCGTCTCTCGGAACAAGTCCTGATGGAGTGCGTGCGCTTCCAAAACATTTTCACTGAAATAAAATGCGAATCGATCTGGCATTGTTGTTTCGGCAACGTACAGCTTAATCTTGCCAATACGTAACTGATTTCGTGCAACCATTTTCGAAATCGACTCGTCGTCATAGTCGATGGCATCCAGTCGCTCGGAATCTTCCTCCACTCTAACTTTCCCTTCGGCAATTGCCCAAAAAGTCCGATGTGCCAAGTGCACCATGTCCATTTCAATCGCCAACTGAAACACTTCTTGTACAGTTACCATGTTCACGCCATCCTTTCTTTTAGCTTAGGTAGTTATAAAATCTCGTACCGAGAGTAAATTAGTACAAAGTGATTTGCCGTCTAGGCTCCGGGCGCCAGCCTCTCGGGACATAAGCAATTCAGCTATGTGGCAAAACCCGCCACGTCGCTGAATCGACTTATGCCTGTCGAGGCTAGATGGCGCCCTACGCTTTTGATATTACCAATCGATGTTATGGAGAATGCCTGTTTCTTTCACATAACGGACAGTTGCTGTTCCTGTGGGTCCGTTGCGATGCTTTAATATATTTATTTCTAACAGGCCCGGATTGTCTGTTTCTTTATTGTAGTAATCGTCGCGGTATAAAAATCCAATTACATCTGCATCTTGTTCAATATTGCCCGAGTCGCGTAAATCGCTCATGACGGGCCGTTTGTTATCACGGATTTCGACACCACGGTTTAGCTGGGATAGACAAACGACAGGACAGTCAAATTCTTTTGCCATTTACTTTAAATCATTGCTGATTTGCCCTACGACTTCAGTCCGGTTATAGCTCGGGGAGTCGCCACGGATGATTTGCAAATAATCGACGAAAATAATCGGTTTTTGCTTCGGCTCCGTATGTATCATTTTTCTTGCTGCGGCACGCATTTGGGACACTGTAAGTCCGGCGCGATCATCAATATGAATATTCGCTTCGTCCAATCTAGTGAGTGTCGGGAGCCAGTTCGATTTTTGCTTGTCAGTGAAATGTGTGTAAGGATTTCGCATACGCAGTCGGTTATAGCCGCCCGTTATCGCGATGAACCGGTCAATCATCGACTTTCTGCTCATCTCTAGCGAAAATATAATCGGTTTATACCCCGCTAATCCTGCATGGAGCGCGAAATGGTTCAACGTATCAGTCTTTCCCATCGACGGTCTCGCAGCAATGACGATTAATTCGGCAGGCTGAAAACCGTCAAGCAATTTGTCCACATCATGCAATCCAGTCGGCACGCCAGGTACATGCTGCATTTCTTCATAAGGCCTTTCACCCATCCGTACCAAATCCATTTTAATGTCCGCATCGAGTCCTGCACTGCCTTCCTTTTCTAAATTCTCAAACGCTTGTTGAATCGCTGCAATTTCCCAATCCCCCTCTTTCGCCTGTATGAAGATTTTGTTTTTTTCACGGTTTTTCCATGCCTCACGCATCATGTCTATATAACCGTCAAACTTCGTCGGGCTTGTGAAATTCGCCAGTTCAGCCAAGTAATTTGCACCGCCAAGTAACACGGGATCCATCATCGTCAGGAGCGTCACATAGTCGACGGGACGTTTTTTTGCCAATAACGTTCGCATGCACCCATAAATATTTTTGTGGATGTGACTGATGAAAAATTCTTGGTTCACATCACTATCGACGATTAAATAATTCTCCGAGAGCATCGTTCCTAACACACTTTTTTCAATCTGCTCATGTCGCGTCATCTGTTATGTCTCCCCTTCGTTAAAGTCTAATTCAAATGGCTTTGGCGGACTGCTGCTTTCTGGCAAGTCACTGACCCTCGATTCTTGCAAATAGTTTTCAAAATTCGTCGCATTGAACAACGTGGAAGGGCGTAAATACTTCTGCATGTGTGAATCATTAAGCCATTCCTTAGCCTTCGTGTCTATGACATTTTTGCAATCCGCCACTGTGTACCCTTCGCTGAAACGCCCTTTCACCAATCGTGCAGTCGCCTTCGAAGATGCTTTGAATTCCTTGTTGGTTTTGTCATTCAAATAGTCAATAACAGACACAACGTCGAGATCGTTCTCGACAATTTCTTTCTTAATACTCTTATACTCTTTGGTTATTGCTAGGGGCAAATTGCCGTCAGTAGTGGGGGCAATTTGCGCTTCCTCTTGAGCTGAGTTTGCGGTCGGCGATGGCGCAGGTTGCACCGGCTGACTTTGCAGCATTGTATAATCAATGCGGTACCATTTGGTCTTGTCCATTTTCATCCGATTGTACGATGCAGTCGAAATAATATAGCCGCTGTCTTCCAGTCTACGAATCGCTCTTTTAATCGTATCTACAGACCAAAATGGGAACTCGTCGTTTTTCCACTCTTCGTATGTTTTGTAAACCCACTTATGCCCACCCCGCACATTTGGCGAGATGAGCGATCTAAAATGCAGTTGCTGCAGTAAAATGGCCGCGTTTAATCCAACTTGCATCGCAAGCGACGGAATTACTTGAAGCGGTGACTCGTTGATTAATAAATTCATTACAATTCCTCCTCTGGTGAATGATGTGCAAAAGCGCAAGCGCCTGGTCAGGGGCGACACTTAACAAATAGTTTGTTCTTCCAACATCGCTTTGTCGCTAGATTCGTTCGTTATACTAGTATGATATACCTCCTAGTCTAGTCCGAATAAATAGTGCCGAATATATAGCGAGTGTTTCTTGACGACAGCAAGGCGTCTCTTGCTTAGACGAACGATGCCTTCACACTATATATAGACAAAAACTTCAGAAAAGTGGACAACTAGTGAAATTATATTTTTGTTCACATTGGTAATGATTGTGACGTTAAGGATTTTGAAAGATAAAAAAGCCTAACCCCTCCGTATCTTGAACGGGGAATTAGACTTATGATTTTTAACAATCGCGTCCGATTGTAGAAGTGAATTTTAGGGTCTTTGAATAAAATATGGTCCAATCCAGCCATTTTCATGCGTTATCATAAAGGTCCAGTTATTTTCCCAATCCATAACGTAAATGTCTCTGTAATCCATATCCCAATCATCGTATGGCAAGTCCTTCACTTTAAGATTTTTAGCATTTTGAACTAAGAATGCTTCATTCTTGAATTCATAAAAGATCGTGCATTGATTCTTTTTTTGCCTTTCGAATGCTTTTATTGCCTCTTCCTTTTCAAGACATATCACCTTTTCGTAACTGCAAAGGTGCCATAAAAATGATTCCATATATATTTCCTTTTGTTCTTCATTTGTTAGATGACCAGCAAAGTTTGCTAGCCATTTTCCTCGTAAATAGCGTCCCCACTTCGGTATTTCCAATACCTTTAATTCTTTATTTTTCATTTTAATTAACCTCTCTCAACAAGTATCAAGTGATAATTATTCAGCAAGACCAACTTTATACTTTCTCGTATTTCTTATTCGCAATCTGGCCCGATTCTGGCACAAATTCTTAGTTAGCTAAAGCGTCCGATTGCGTGTATTTTTTTTTTGTTAATACCCAAAAAAAGCATCTTTTTTGATATCTCGCTTTGGAATATTATTATTTAGTAAGTGAGTAGAAATTGCATCCACCATTGACTTCGGTCCCGCGATATAGTATTTACCACTGTTCTTATATAAGTTGGTAAACTTGTCTATCTCCTGATGTAATTCATCCCTTGAATCAACGTAAGTTACACCTATTGAAGTATTGTCAGCAATTTCATCAAGTTCGCCTTTAAATATAAATGATTTATCGCTATCCAAATAAAGCAGATGTATTTTATTATCCCGTCCATTCTCTTCTGCCTCTAATTGTTTTAATATCGACCGAAATGGTGTTATCCCGATCCCGCCTGCAATCAGAAGTGAAGGACTGTTATCTTTAAGATAAAAACCCCCTACTGGCCCACTCATTTTAACTTGCATCCCCTGTTCTAATTCCAACATGGCTTTCTTAAAATCACTTGGTTGATCACTAATACGCATTGTTAGTCTAACCATATTCTCAGTGGGAGCAGATGCTATAGTGAATGGTCGTATAGGATTTTTTATCTTCTTATGGGTAATGTTAAACAGACCATGTTGCCCTGCTTTCCAGGTTAAACCCATCTCTTTTTCAAATAGAAAGGAATACACATCTTCAGACTCTTTATTGCTTTCTAAAAATAATAATACTCTCTTTTTGAATATTGATAATGTATCTTGAATAAAGCTCATGATTCTATTCTCCTTAAATCGAAAAACAGATCACTAATTGGCAATATGGACCATTTAGTGATCTGTTTAACGTTGCCTATTTTATACTACTTGAACCCATTCATTTAGTTGAAGCAAAATGCGGTTATTGTTCCAACGTTTTTTTGAGTTGCTCACCAAAATTCATCCAACTATATTTGGCTCCCTCAATAGCTCCTTTGGTTGCTTTTGTTTCCTCACTGAAACCAGTTTGTTCAAAATGCAAATGTGTAGCACCATCTGAACCTGTTTTCAATGTCCATGTAATCGTAGTGGTTTCTCCAGCACTTGCCCAAGTGTAAGACAATATACGAGGCTCCTCTACTTCGAGTACCTCACCATTAACGATTCCATCCCACCATTCATTTGGCTCAGAACGGAACTGAAACTTTTCTCCAACAACTGGTTTGAAGTCATTTTTCCATATCCATTTTGCTAGCATATCTGAATCTGTTAACGCCATCCACACTTGCTCAATTGAACTTGTAAATTGAAAATCTAACGTTACGTCTGCCATTGTCTATTCCTCCGATAATATTTTTTTTAAATGTGACACTTTTTCCATCCAAAAATTCTCGTAAAAGGATACCCAGTCTTTAATTTCTTGCAAGGGAGCCGCATTTATTCTATACCTTGTTTCCCTTCCAACCTTTCGAACGGTAACCAGACCAGCTTCTTTAAGGATAGTCAAATGTTTAGAAACTGCAGTACGTCCCATTTGGAATTGAACAGTTAGTTCGTACAAAGGTAATTCCCCTGCATCAGCCAACAAACGTAGCAATTTACGTCTTGTTGGGTCAGCGATGGCTACATAAACATCACGCTCTTGTTTTTTCTCGCTCATAACCTCCCCCCTTACGGATAGGACACCAATTAGTGTCTTTATTATATGTCACCAATTGGTGTCGCGTCAATGTTTATTATTAGCATAATCGCCGTAGATTTATTCACTCGTCATTAAGTAAATTCTTGAACCAACCTTTCCTGTTAGTACATTTCTTCACATTCCCCAATTTTCACTAATCACTACTAAACAACTAGTCCAAATCTAAAAGGGCACAGATCCTTAGTCAGGAAATGCGCCCTTTTGTTGTATAATTTCGAGTACCAGGTTCTAAAACAATTTAGAATTTGATGAGAACTTGGTACCCTTCACTTATAAAATCATCGAACCCACCACGCCTCTTCGCATGCGGACCAAAGTGGGTCATTTTTTTATATTTGGAGAAGCTTTAATTTGGTCCCTTCAGAAATACGTATTGTAAAACCAAACAGCCCGATTGAGGCGTCACCTCTTGTGTCCGGTACCCATGCAATTCAAAGACCTTTCGGAAGTAGTGCTTGAATTGATTATCACACAGTCACTGCATACCTATTCAGCAAGACCAACTTATACTTTCTCGTATTTCTTATTTGCAATCTGGCCTTATTGTGGCACATATTTGTTCAGCTATCGCATCCGTTTGTTTAAACGAATAATTCAAATTGAAATATGATTATTATTGCTATTAAAACTAAAAACATCTCCGTCAAAGTTAAAATAGAATGTTTTGGATACTGTGTATATCTCCACTCAAAAAATGCTCTTATCAGGTAGTCCAACACCGCAAAAATGATGATTGCAAATAAAATCAGGTAATTCAACTCTTCATCGAACTCTCCAAAATTAAACCACATTACACCAATTAGAACTATCATAGTAGCCATGGCGAAGAGTTTCAAACCCTTATCCACTTTCCGATGTAGCTCATTTATATGATTATATGAAAAGAACTCTTTTTTCACTTTCTCAATTTTGAAAAGCTTCCTCAGAAGAAGCTTAGCCATTGAAATACAAACAAAAACTAGTACCACGATCAAACCATATTTTATCCAAAACACAGAATCCCCTCCACAATCTGACCCGTTTATTATATATAGGTATAGGTGTATTTAAGTCATTCCTATCATCTCAAGGCGGTTTATTCAATAATCACGCCTGTTTGCTAAAAAACTACTAATAGAGTCCAGTACCGGATAATTGTAGCAATGTAAGAACTATGTATTTTTTACCGAGCGCATAATCATCAAAGTTTTTTTCATGGGAGATATAACCTCTCTCTCTAAAAAAGGTATACCATTTACCTTCTTCCTCAAAAAAATGGAAGCCTTCCGCCATAGAATATCTACTCGTTGAATCACTCTCTGGGATACCATTGATTGCGATATATTCATATACTTCTTCTTTACTAACCGTAAAAACTTTAGAGTACTTATGATGTCTCATATTTTTAACACCCAGAGTTTCACAAGCAAAATCTAATGCATTTCCATAAAGCAGTATCTTTATCTGCGTTTCTTTGTCAACCAAAAACATCAACTCCTTACAGGAAATTTATGCACTAACCTGCTACCACAGTTTAACAAAACATTGAAATACTTTCCTTAATGACCACTAATCATATTTGCACTGCTCAATCTTCTTTCCTGAAAAGGTCCTTTACAGTTACAACAAACAAGTACAGTGAAACGATAAGGAACAGAAGTGCAAATAATTTAGAAACCAAAATGTCTCTTCTCAAGAATTCACTAAGTGATATCCAAATAGCTAATAGGGATAACACTAAAACAACCGCATCCTTCTTCTTAGACATGACCCTATCTCCTAACGAACAATTTCGCTCCCGATTTCTTAATTAACATTAAATTAATCTGTTACCCCATAAGTAATCAATCCCAAAATAAATAAAACACAAGTTACAGCACTAAGAAGATATGTTTTACTTTCACTTGCGAAAACCCACTCCATTATGGTGCGAAAAGCAAACACAACAATGATACCCACAAAAATCAATATTCTAAGATGTAGGAATTCATTTACGACTATAATCATCACAATAAAACTAGTCCAATAGAGTATCCCCTCAACATACTTATGTAATTTGTTTACATATTTTTTATTTAATTCAGATTCCTCTATATTCAACTTTGTTATTAGCTTTCGAATGATAATTTGATTTAAAATTAGAATAGCAACTAAAATGGTGATAATGACTATCATTTTAAGTGTTCCCCCTATAAGCCATCCTCCTACTTCATTAGTGTAAATGGCATTTTTACATAATCTGACCTAAATGCTGAATAGGCGCATATCCTTAAACTCCGGAAATGCGCCCATTTATCGAACGATTTGATACTTATTTTTTTGGCATCGCAAATGTCACAAAGATATTCTTATTATTGATTTCCATAAATATTTAAATTTGACTACCTATTCCGACTATTATCTGTAATTATACGGTAGGGACTCGTTATTTACTACTTTTACTAATATTCTTAAGATTTCATGGTTGTTTCTATACTTGGTATCTCAAAATATTTTCTCAGCATTAACATAAACTGCTTCAAAATGATGGATGGGTGTCATCTTATATAATTCATGCATATCTATGTCTTGAAAGCCTTGGTTCGTAAGGGTCCATGATTATGAAATAAACTCAAATAAATAAATGATTGAAAGATAGAAAGAAAGAACCCTCTTACACTGCAATTGTAGCGGTGTAAGAGGGTCCCTATATTTTTCACGCTAGAAACCCTGTTTTATTCAGAAAAATGAAGTGAATCCATTTTGAGGCGAGTTATCCTGTAACTGTAGAATAAGAATGGGGTGATTTCATGAAAAAGATGTTTGGATTTCGTCATTATTTCTCCTAGTAAGCTATTCGAATGAATTATCCGAAGACAAAGTGGAAGAGATTGAAGCACCGGAACATATGGAAACAGGCGTCTTTTCAAATCATTTGTTTTATACGGAAGACTACCTTATCCGTTTTCTGAACCTAAGCTAATGATCAGCTTCAAATACTCGGATACCTTTTACAATAACTATTCAATCGAAGATTCTATAACTACATATTCAAAGAGAAAAGTCTTCCAATGCCGGAGATTTAATAGTCATTACACGTTATTAATTCTTAGATGTACCTTAATCATAGGGCTCCTCAGTCATTCGGATCTGCAAAATGTTATATTCTCCGTTAGATCCCTGTGACACCAATGTAAGAACTATTAAATTTCGACTTTCCTTCAACCTTGATAGTTAAATCGATGGCTTGAAAACTGCTATACGAGTTCACTCTGAATTTAAGAGAGCCCCATTTCTTTTCAAAACTAATTTAATTTTTTAATGATAATAGAAGCGTTTACGTTTGTTTGTGTGCCCCCTGCCAAAGTTTCAAGGGTAACTGCTGCAGAAGATGAATGGTTTCGAAGGGTAAGAACATCTCCGGATGCTATGGCGATTATAGCCTGACCATCGTTTTGCTGAGTGCCGGCACCTGAACCGTAGACTGTACCTGCAATCGGCGCACCATTTAAAAATAGTGTGAATTGGTTGCGTTGTACACCCGACACGGAGAAAGTAACCTCGTAGTCTCCCGGAGTAGTAAATAAAGTTTGTGAGGTTCCGGGGGCATGCGTAATTCCGGGTGTGATTCTTCCGTTTGAATCAAAAATGACAACAGCCCCTATAGCTACGGTTTGGGCAGCTAGGTTGTAAATATACCCGTATTCGGATAATCCACCGGCTGGTCCAGTATCTCCCTTAGGCCCCGCAGGTCCCGAAGGTCCCATATCTCCAGTATCTCCCGTAGGTCCGGCAGGTCCCGTATCCCCGGTATCACCCTTAGGTCCCGGAGGTCCCATATCTCCAGTATCTCCCTTAGGTCCAGCAGGTCCCGTATCTCCAGTACCTCCCTTAGGTCCAGCAGGTCCCGTATCTCCAGTGTCTCCCTTAGGTCCAGCAGGTCCCATATCTCCGGTATCTCCCTTAGGTCCAGCAGGTCCCGTATCTCCTGTATCTCCCTTAGGCCCCGCAGGTCCCGAAGGTCCCATATCTCCAGTATCTCCCGTAGGTCCAGCAGGTCCCGTATCTCCAGTACCTCCCTTAGGTCCAGCAGGTCCCGTATCTCCAGTGTCTCCCTTAGGTCCAGCAGGTCCCATATCTCCGGTATCTCCCTTAGGTCCAGCAGGTCCCGTATCTCCTGTATCTCCCTTAGGCCCCGCAGGTCCCGAAGGTCCCGAAGGTCCCATATCTCCAGTATCTCCCTTTGGTCCCGTATCTCCAGTATCTCCCTTAGGCCCCGCAGGTCCCATATCTCCAGTGTCTCCCATAGGTCCAGCAGGTCCCATATCTCCGGTATCTCCCTTAGGTCCAGTAGGTCCCATATCTCCAGTATCTCCCTTAGGCCCCGCAGGTCCCATATCCCCAGTATCTCCCATAGGTCCCGCAGGTCCCATATCTCCGGTAGGTCCCGTATCTCCCGTATCTCCCTTAGGTCCAGCAGGTCCCATATCTCCAGTATCTCCCTTAGGTCCAGCAGGTCCCATGTCTCCGGTATCTCCCGTAGGTCCAGCAGGTCCCATATCTCCAG
>NZ_JBYHFP010000014.1:0-84126 GCF_057669885.1 Sporosarcina sp. Y1011
CGGTATCTCCCGTAGGTCCAGCAGGTCCCATATCTCCAGTATCTCCCGTAGGTCCAGCAGGTCCCATGTCTCCGGTATCTCCCTTAGGTCCCGCAGGTCCCATGTCTGCGGTATCTCCCGTAGGTTCGATTACACAGGCCGTGTCAATAGCACTGAATGGTCCCAAATTACACCTGATCTGACCTGTACTGACCGGTTGGCAACGAAATTTGCCGTGATTACATCCACCACATCCGCGATTTCGAGAATTATTAAAATACACTATAACACATCCTTTCTCTGTTATTCTATTCAGGGAATAACAGAGTGGACGGGGTATCAACTATGTCTATTAAATAATTGTTAATCGAATCAAATTCATAATTGCCGCTTTAAAAAATGTGTATAGTTGTCCTTTGAAGATTTTTAAGTTTTTTAAAAGTTGAATTTCTCTTTAGTTAAGCTGCTTATTAAATTTCAGGTACCTTATAACCTTCGATAATCGCGTCCTTTAATCGTATAAAACTTCTGTAATTATTCCTCACTTTTTAAAAAATTGGCTTATCGAAGTTCGATAAGCCAATTTCATACATACTATATTATTTTGATAATGCGATTTTTATATGGGCTAAGTGGTGCTCCTCATGCCAAGCTAATTTTGCAACTTTTGTCGCAACTGTTATTTTACCGTTTTTCTGGTGAGTAAAAGCTCGCTCTAATTGCGATTCAGTTAAGTTATTTCCTAAAGATACGATGCGCTCATTTATACCTTCAAGCATTTTAATAGAACTTTCTACAGGGAGTTTTGTATCCGGTTGA
This sequence comes from Sporosarcina sp. Y1011, assembly GCF_057669885.1. Lineage (NCBI taxonomy): Bacteria > Bacillati > Bacillota > Bacilli > Caryophanales > Caryophanaceae > Sporosarcina > Sporosarcina sp. Y1011. Next base: position 799 of record NZ_JBYHFP010000014.1, read on the forward strand.
ATAGCCCACTTTTCTTGATCAAAATCTGGCACTGTTGGGTTCTCATCTGTTAAAGCCATCTTCAAACGTTGATACATGTTCAACTGAGAATCTGCAATGTGGTGAACAAGTTGACGAACTGTCCAGCTACCCTCACGATAGGTTCTGCTTAACTCCTCATCACTTAATGAGTCAACAGTTTCTCTTAACCGATTCGTGTAAGTTGCAGTTTCCTTTAGCCATTCTTGAATGTTTTCTAACGTTACCTTTTCTGGAACTTGTAACTCCCCAATTGGAAATCTTACATTCATTTTCATTCCCCTTTTCCCTATTTGTTATTTTCTCCACATTTTTATGACCACATGAATTATTTCATAATTCTCATTATAGTTTAACATACATATCTACTTTATTTTATTAAGTGTTAATCAAGAATTTAGCCCCATTGTGGAAGTTTAGCATTGTACGCTGGTTTGCTTTAGAACTGGTTATTTTTATGTATGTCTTTCAATCTCCATGTTCTTCAATTATCCGCATTGCAATACCCGCCAACTCGCCATGTTCAGTAAATCGTTCACTCAGCATATCCGTAAGAATATGTTCTAGGAAGTATTTTACACAGTTCATATCTTGAAACAGCAGTATTGTCCTTAATGCTTCTTCGTATATCTCTATGAACAATGGCTCTGGATTATCCTTTTGAATCTCACCAAATGCTTCATAAAGCAAATCTATTTTATCAGCAACAGATAATATGCGCCCTTCCAATGTCTCATCTTTACCTTCTTTAAGTCGCTCCAAATAAATGGCTTGAAACTCATATGGTAATTCCTTTTCTACAAACTTTCTTGTCATTTCTTCCTCTACTTCACTGAATAGTTGCTTCAACTCTTTCGAAGCATATTTTACAGGCGTCTTTATATCTCCTGTAAAAAGTTCCGCGTAATCATGGTTCAATGCCTTTTCATATAGGATTCTCCAATCCACTTTCTGTCCAGATTCCTCTTCGACTGTTCCAAGAAATTGAGCAATTTTCGTAACTTTAAATGAATGACTGGCGACAGAATGCTCTTGAAATTTAAACTTTCCTGGACAACGAATAATTTGTTCTAAATCAGATAAGCTTTTAAAATATTGATGTACACCCATCTTATTCATCACCTTTCTATACTTTTTGGGGCTATCGTATTAAAAACTAATCATACACACGATTATTTATGCCTTTTTAACAGTGCTATGTTTACTTTAAGCCTCGTCTATCATTACTTTCCCTTATTCTCACTAAGTTATGCAGGAAAAGGATTAACATCATACAACCAAGAATTTAATCGGTCAATTTAGTTACATTCACATGCTTCTATAGTCTTTTCTGCTACTTCTTAATAATAGGATGAACTGGGGCATCTGGGCTTTTTTTATGTTTATTGAGATGGAGTTGTTTGTCTTTGTGCGACGCAAGGATGCCAAAAATAAAATAGCCACAAAGTTATATAAAATAACCCTATGGCTCAAATACAATTATTATTAATCCTTTACCTTCTTAGCCGTATATCACATTCTGGCTTGTTTCTGACACAAAATCATTTCAATCATGCTCGTTTGTGAAATATCTTACATATCATTTGCAACCAGATTACTCTGGTAAGTTCAACTGCCAGGATATGCCAAACTGATCATTCAGCCATCCGAATTTTTTACTGAACCCATAGTTATTGAGAGGCATGAGTGCTGTGCCATTTTGCATCATTTTATCATAAAGGCTGTCAATTTCCTCTTCGGTATCACACGTAAGAAAGATAGAAAAAGATGGGGTAAACGTAAATTCATGGTCAACATGGCTGTCGATACACATGAACTCCTGCCCCTTTAACGAGAATACAGCTTGTACAACTGTACCTTCTTTTCCAGGTCCATCAGCCCCGTATCGAGTAATGCTTTTAATTTCTGAATCCTCGATGAGTGATATGTAGTAATTCATAGCCTCTTCTGCAATACCGCCTTGAAACATTATAAAAGGTGTTACCTTTTTCATATTTAACTTTCCCTTCTTCACATAGACTTTATTGTTGTTACCTTGTTTCAACTACCTGTTTACACCCCAAAATATAAGAGCGAATGTTAATGAAAACTCGAGTAACTTCTCATCTTGAATCAAACGACACCCGTTTGTTCATTAAACACGTTCGTTGACACAACTTTTAAGGTCTAAAATGTTTCTTAACCTGTATAGCTAATTTTTCCTGTCTCCAATAATTCCTGAAGCCCCATAAACATATAATTCCAACCATGTTCAGTGCTATCATGCGTTTCACCAAGAGCTTTTTCGATATCGGACTCTGTCCAATTCTCTTCTTGAGGCACATGGATCACTTGTGTGAACGTCATCTCACAGCCTTGCTGGAGTTCTTTTAGCTCAACTGTAATCGTATCTTCTAATTCGCTGAATTGTGGCATCTTAAAAGTGAACACGATTTTTTTCGGAGGATCAATTTCAAGGTACTCCCCAATCGCACGGTAATCTTGTCCTTCCCGATGGTCAACAATCTCCCAAGTACCGCCTACTTGAGGATTATTTTGCGTCACCTTATTCGTGCCTTCCAATGTAAAAAACCATTTTCTCATCATTTCTGGATTCAGCCATGCGTCAAAAACTCTTTCAGGTTTTACATTAAATTCTCTTTTCATTACTAATGATGTAGTTGAGATGTTGTTCATAAAATTCCCCTTCCGATGATTTAGTGCTCCTTCTTCTTGGCTTTCAATAACTCACTTTCCAGAATATCAAAACGATTACTCCAAAAACTCTCATAAAAACGGAGCCATTCAGTAGCCTGAGACAATGACTCTGCATTTAAGCTACAGATATGCGTCCTTCCCGTTACACTCCTCTCTACTAAATTTGCTCGTTCCAGAACCTTTATATGTTTAGATATAGCTGCTAAAGACATATCAAAAGGCTCTGCTAACTCTGAAACTGTCCTTGCTTTTTGAGCCATCATATGAACGATTTCTCTTCTTGTTGGATCAGCTAAAGCTTGAAATATTACATTTAATTGATTTTCATTATGGTTAACCATGTAGTTAAATATAACAAACTTCTCATTTATATTCAACCTTTTGGTTAAATGATAAATATAAAACATTCTACCTTATTCTATATTATTGCCCTTTTACTAAAGTGATATGCATTTCGGATCCCCCACAAATCTGAACCGTTTGTGAAATACAGGTTAAAACCCACACATCAACTGATATATTCAGCAAGATCGATGTAGCTCATTATAATTAGGATAACTTGAATACATCGGTCCTGTTTAATTTAACTATTTAGAAGCACCTCTTAAAAAGGCTAGTTGTTCGTGCAATAGAGTCCTACCCTACTTAGTATTTTTTTAATTAGCATGTCCGGCAAACTGTAACACCATTTGAAAATGACTTCTCTTTTGGATTCATTTTCGAGAAGTGTATCAGTGCATCCAACTACAAGAAATGATAATATGTATGATGAGTAAAAGATCTTGCAATAGATAAATATTGTTTTTTTTGTTGCAACAGGAGGATATAAAATGAGTAACGAAGATAATTTTTGGCTTGATTTACCGAAGCCGTTTTTTATATTAGCACCAATGGAAGATGTCACAGACGTTGTGTTTCGCCACGTCATTAGTGAAGCGGCAGCACCCGATGTATTTTTCACAGAATTCACTAATACAGAAAGTTATTGTCACCCTCAAGGAAGAGACAGTGTACGTGGGCGGTTAACGTTCACAGAAGATGAACAACCGATTGTCGCTCATATTTGGGGCAATAAACCTGAGTTTTTTAAACAGATGAGTATTGATATGAAAAAACTCGGGTTTAGAGGTATCGATTTAAACATGGGATGTCCAGTACAAAACGTCGCAGCCAATGGCAAAGGTTCTGGGTTAATACGGCATCCTGAAGTTGCAGCAGAAATTATTCAAGCAGCAAAAGCAGGTGGCTTACCAGTTAGTGTTAAAACAAGATTGGGTTACACATTTGTGGACGAGTGGCGCGAGTGGTTAGGACATATATTGAAACAAGATATTGCGAATCTTTCCATTCACCTTCGTACAAAAAAAGAGATGAGTAAAGTAGATGCACACTGGGAACTAATCCCTGAAATCAAAAAACTGCGAGATGAAATCGCTCCAAATACGTTACTAACCATTAACGGAGATATTCCTGACCGTGCAACAGGGTTAAAATTAGTAGAACAATACGGCGTTGACGGTGTCATGATTGGCCGCGGCGTTTTCACCAATCCATTTGCTTTTGAAAAAGAACCTAAAGAGCATAGTGTGAAAGAGTTTCTCAATTTATTACTTTTACAATTAGAACTTCACGATAAATATTCAACAGAAATCGAACCGCGTTCATTCAAGCAACTTCATCGTTTTTTCAAAATCTATGTTCGAGGATTTAGTGGCGCAGGCGAACTGAGAAACCAATTAATGAATACAAAATCAACGGATGAAGTCCGTCTTTTATTACAACCAGTTTTAGAATCAGAATTAGACTAAATACAGCACGGGACACGGAGATAGGTTCCGCGTCTCCCCCAAAATACTGGAGATCATAGAAATCTTCGCTAAAATCACTGCAATCATTTCAGAGCGTTCCCTCCGGAAGTACGGAGAAAGAGTCCGCCAACGATATTGAGAGGTAGGTGGATGACCACGACGATGCAAAAACTCTATTTTGAACCTGCATGGGACAAAACAATTGCCCCTACTGATCGCGAAAAGATTATGCATCATTTCCTACAACAAACGAAACAGCTACAAGACGGCGTCCTTCTGTCATTCTTATGGAATGCTCGCAATCATAAAGGTGAACAGCTGATTACGGTACTCATTCACAATTTTGAGGAAATAAATTTCCGCTTAGACAATACAGTCATTTCCTATAATGAACAAGGCAAACAACAAGCCAATGCTATGTTTAGCTTACCTTGTGAAATTGCCGGAAATACTTCTATGCCGTGGACGTTTATATTTTCAGAAACGAATGAAACAAATGGTTGTCCGCAGTATAAAATTGGGAATTAAGGTGAAAATAAAGAGTCCCTGCCAATCATACAGATGAAAATCGTATGGCCGGCAGGCACTCTTTTATTTACATTGAAGTTATTCTCATGCTCAGGTATAGAAAAGTAGATTAGACAAGCACCTTGTCTTGTTTAATTTGACGCGCAATTTTCTCTGTTAAGCGTGATGTTACTTTCGGTAATACCATTTTAAGAACAGGTGACAACACTGCACCTGATAAGCCACCCGCATTTACCTCAATTGTCCCCGTCATCGTTGTTTGCTCTGCTGTTTCCTCCGCAGTAAACTGTCCACTCCCAGTGAATTTATCCGTTAACCCTTTTATTTCAAAACGAATCGTCGATGGCGCGTGAAATTCAGTAATGTCTAATTCCATTTTTACCGTCTTTTTTAGGCCCTTGAAGTTCCCTTCAAATGTCCAAACCGACTTTTGTTCATCAATTTGTTCATGCTCCTTATAAGCTGGAACCATCGTTGCCCAGTTTTCAATGTGACTAACATATTCCCATACGTTTTCTACCGATGCTGAAATGTTTACGGAATGCGATGCGATTGCCATACGTTTCACTACTTTCGTTTCTATTTTCAATGTGGTTTACATTTAAGCCTCAAGGAATTTTGCTATCATTCTCGTAGACTTATTGTATATATTTGCCAACTTTTATTATACCGCAACTGCCCATTATGTACATGAGTGAAGGGTTTCACCACTACTCAAAAACGTAACCAGGCAAAACTAAAAGGCCTGAATCCGGTGCAATACCGAATCCAGACCTTACAAGCTGCCTAACAAAATAGCTGTTTATTTTATAAAATCGTGATGAATCAGTTGAATACCCTCTCTCTCAGGATCCTTCCCCTATCGACTTCTTTTCGCAAAAAGTTTTTTCTTTATGTTTAAGTAGTTTTTCATTTCAAAAATCAAATAAAACAGATTCGCCCGTATTTCAAATTCTTCTCTTGTCTTCGGCAACTCCATCTCGCCGATCAAGGCATTTAATTCCTCTAACTCATTTAATGAAATCTCTGTTGTATCTCCCGAATGAACGTTTCGACTTAAATTCTCCAAGAAGTCTGCAAACATTTCTTTCTGTTTGACGTCTAGGCTGAATGAAGAGAAAATAGCAACGATTTTCATCATATGCTTTAGGAGTTCCAGTTGATCCTCTCGCATTTCCAGATAATAATAATCTATGTTTCGTTTTTGCAACAAACGATTTTCTACATCTTGAATGGCAATGCTTTTCGATTGATTAATCAAATCTTCTACCTCAAGTATCTCTTTCCCATCCCAGTTTCGCATATTATCCCTTAAATGGGCAGAGAATTCAAAGAGAATAATTTCAAACTTTTGTTCAATCTCCTTCTTAAAGTTTTCAATATCTTGCTTGAAATTTGGCATGAAACTATTGACGAGAAGAGCAATTCCCATACCGATGAAAATAATATAGACCTCGTTCAGAAACAGGGACCAGGTAGCATCCTGTACCGTATAAACATGTAATACGACAACCATACTTGTGACAAAACCAGCCTGGATGTGAACTCTTACAAGGATTGGAATAAATAATAAAATAAATAAGGAAAAGACAATGGGATGATAACCTAATACTTCAAAAAACAAAGCACCAATCATCAAGGATAAGAGAGAGGCAAAGAATTTATCCTTCATTGTAATTAATGTCTTTTTCTTCGTTTTCTCGATACACATAATAACAATAATTCCTGCAAACGTTGCAAATTCCAAATCCAATAAACTCGCGATCCAAATTGCCAGCCCTGCTCCTACAGCAGTTTTTATCGTCCGATAGCCCATGCCAATCATGGAAGCACCACCTATTATTTTCTCAGTAAACCCTTACAGGTTACCTTTTTTAAAAATTCGCGTTCATTCACATATGTGTACAATCACTGAAACTATAACCGGTTGGCATCAGCTTCGATGTATATCAATAAACTTGTTGTGTATTCTAAAAATAGTTCGCCTATTCCTCGAAATTCATCTGCCTCTAGTTTACCATGTAGATAATGAATCGTGACATATATCCGACGCATTAAGATGGATACCCACACCTTCTGTCGTCTCGATGTAGAGGTCTTATCAAGAATGTCCGGGCGTAGGTATTTCCAATTTTACATAGTGCCTGCTTCTAAAAAAATCTAAATTATTTCGGAAAAATGAACTGCACTCCACTTATTAGACACCTTCTAGCAAGTGGAGTGCAGTTCATTTACGGTCCTTTTTTCAGTATTCTTCATACCTAACGCACTTCCCTTAGCTGAATTATACTACTCTCATAATTCCCTTGTTTTTTCTCCTGACTTAATAATAATTGTGACAGAATTTGCTTGACCACCTTCTATGTGATTTTCCATCTGCGACACATCGATATCTGTCTCAATAATCACTCGTTTACGTTCTTTCCCTTTTAACCTGACCTCATATGGAGCATCGTTATTCATAAGTGATACCATTCGTACATCCTCCTCGAATGGATAGCTTTCATAGAATTCAATATTGAATTGAGTATTTTTTCCACTATAATTTTTAAAAGGAAGTTCACATACTCCATGAAGGATTGTTTCATTTTTCATTTCAAAATTACAAACGCTATTATCACTTTGATAGGATATTGCGTAAATGCCAGTTGCAATCGTTTTTTGAAAAGTACTGGCTACCAAAAGAGGTGCAAAAACCGCTACGATAATAGCAATCAATACGAATCCAACATGATACTTCTTTAATGATTTCACTAGTAAAACGAGGCTTGCAATTAGTAACAATAACGAGATGATTCCAACATAATGGAATCCATTTACTGTTGTAATAGGTATATTTAAAGCCGAAACAACTGCTTCACCGTAAGGATTTTTATGTGGAAAGGGGAAGTTTAATGCCAATGAAATAAAAAAAGGAATAAATGCAATATATATGAGTTTCTTGTCTTTTATCAAAATAACCACTCCCAACTATGCTAAATTTCAATGCAAATGTAAAATGCCCTCTCTTTCAATAATATGATATCACACTCTTCAGTATATTTATAACACCCCTTTACCTCCAGTGAACTCTCAATTCTCAAGGAAGTTCCCTAAAAGCCAAGTACCCTGAAATATATGGTACATCTATTTATCCTAAGTTCGAGAATTTGCATATGGCTTCCGTCAGATACCTCCTCACTAAGGACACCCTTGCATTCTGCTAACAGTTCCTACTGCCAAGCCTGTAATGGACCAGCGTTTCCCCATGCCTATCACACAGAAAAACCTTGAAAGGCACTTTGCCAATCAAGGTTTTAAGCAATCACATTATATTGTAGGAATATCAACCACTTCGCCTGGGGATTTACTAATAAGTATATCAGGTAGGTTTGGGTTATTTTTTTTCAACTTATACTTTTGAATTTTTGTTAAATCAGGGTCAAAGGAAATATTCTGCGATTTAAATTCTAATTTTTTAAGTTTGTTATAAATCTTACTCAAGAAATCTTTCCATTTCTCTAATGGAGAACTTGAAACTTCATCTGAATTATCTAACAAACGGTAGCCGTCTGCATAATGAAACATTAGTAAACCCGTCCCTAAATCACAAGCCTCATTTTCTAAAATAACTGTTGGTACATCAAATCCACTATTCCAATTATAATTTACTACAAAAAAATGGAGTATTAGTGGGTTATCTACCTTGCTTAACTGACTGATTAAATTATTTTTATCCGTATTATAAAGCAACTCTTCAAGAAAATTAATATCTTTCTTATCCATGATATTATCCCTCCCACTATGCTTTTAGAAATTTAATTTTCCAATTGCTTTAGCTTTCTTTCCCAAAGTTCTATTGTTGCGCCTTGACTAGGATAAAGCGGTAATCCTTTCTCCTGTAATTTCTTTAGATTTTGTTGTAAATCATATACTTGTTTTTGTAGACTATCAACACTTTGATCAATATCCATTCTATTTAATGCTTTTTCTACCACTTGGTTATAGACAGAATGATATCCACTATGCCTAGACATTGTGCTTATATCATTATTAGGTATTCTTAGAATAGTGATCGGTACCTGTGCAACAAACAACAACGGACAATTCACGAGATTGTACGGAAACTCAAATTACATTAGATATTGAAGTAAATACCTAGTCCATGCTTATAAATATGTAATTGTAGTGAGTTGACGGAATAGTGTCATGCACAGGTACCTGAAATTAAAGATGAATTTATTGTAACGCTGTTAATGCCCCACTCTAAAATAAAAAATTGTTTATTCGGCACCCCACCCCATAAAAGAACCTTGAAAGGCGTATAGCCAATCAAGGTTCTTTTCACAAAATATAGCTTAAATATTAATGACTCTCTCTACTTGTATCCCCCTACTAACAACTGATAACCATGGCATCACTTGATCGGTAGTGAATATTTGGAAATGGATTAACTCTTTTTGGTTGTACTGTTTGAGTAGTTCACTATCTTTTAATAACTCATAGTTTTGAATTGTGTACCAACTCAAACTGTAAGAGCGTTTTTCTTCTTCTCGTACACTTAATAGATTTGTTGTTAAAGAAAAGTCTGCTTTTAAACAGTCCCTAAACCTTAATTTCAACAGTTCCTCTTCATCACTATTATTGTAATAATCAACGGTTAAAACTAAGTCTAACAAATCATTTTCCCAATTAATACACTCGACAATACTATCAGTAAAATCTAAAGTATTGTAAATTTCTTCAAATCCATTTGCTATCAACATTTGAGCACCTCTATTTCCTAAAATAAAAATGAGTCAACTCTCTTAATTCTTGTTTTTTTGCATTAGATGGGAAGTTTCCAGATTCATCAAGCCATCCCCCACCTTTATTTTGCACTTTAAAATATGGTTTTCCATCTGCTGGGTTCGGCATAATACGAAATATGTCACCATTCTCTGGATTGGTAAATTTTATTGCTTCTTCACTTTTAACGCTTCTTGGTGGGTCAACTACTTTTGACCATCCATTACTCTCTAAATTATTAATTAAATCTTCCGCATTATTTTTTTTGCCAAATCCTTATAACTTGTACTATCCTTTATTAGATTACCAGCACCCTTAGACTTGCTTTCAACTGTGGGAGTCTTCTTTACAGAAAGATCTCCTTTATATTTAGATGGCTTGGCTCCGGAGATGAAAGCGAGCTTGAAACCTTTTTGGACAATCGCATTCGGTTTTAGATAATCCACAAATGCAAGTTTTGTACCTTCAAAGTACCTATCTAGCTCGCGGACACCACCATCATCGAATTCATCCTCCACTTTGTTGACCACTACATATTGAATTGGCTTGCTTGTACCCAGCTGGTATTTTTTGACGATCAGACCATTTTCGTACACGTGGAATGTTAACAGGTTATAGTTTCCATAAGCATCTCTTTTAATTGTCTTGGTCTTTTTACCCTCGAGTGCCCGAAAGGTTCCCGGCGTGATCTCCGTGCCTATCAGATTTTCCTGATTGTTGGTCTCTACGCCTCCATTAACCGGAGAGGCCTGTTGTTCGATGGCCGTTTTCAATCTACTGTTCATTGATATCGCGGCCCACTGGTTCGCCGTGACAGAGGCAATTTCTTTTCCATTAACCCCTTTACTTCCAGTACCGTTTTCTTCATTGCCTTTTTGACGACCTTAGTAGCCTGTCAACTTTCCTTTTTAATGGTCGCCTTGGCTTTCTTGATGATTTTTTTATGGCCAGTATTGTTTTCTTCATTGTCTTTTTCAGTTTCTTGACCTGTTGACTATTTGTTAGATTATTCTTGAGTTTTAGTGTGCAAATATAAATCGAATGGTTATTAAAAAACCTTGAATGGCATATAGCCGTTCAAGGAATAAGTAGTATGTCCGTTAAATTTTTAATCAACTAATAAATCAAGATAATACATATCATTTTCTTCTATTTTCCTTAAAAATTCTGCAAGAGAAGTTGCAATTTGAATATCATAATAGTAAATTGGATTTTTATTATTATCATCCAATTCCATTGACATTAAAGCTGATTCACTACCTTCAAAAAATACTAATTTGTTATCCTCAAATTCATCATATATTTCTATGTCTGGAAAAAATTCAAAATCATTCATTCTCAATCGAAAGTCTTTCCTGAATATGGGTCCATAATACGATTAACATTATACTCTGATCCTTTAATAAACCCATAGCCAACTTCTAAATAAAAACTAACTAATTCATTCGGTAATTTTAAATGTAGTTTTTTTTCAACCTCACCTATTTCACTTTCAGTCACTGGATAAAAACTATTTTCTATGTTTACTTTAATAAAATCATAGCTCATCATTTTTTCCCTCCTTTAAACAATTCACTTCCTATTGAACCTTTTCCATGAATACCAGCTTGGTGCTCATTTGGAAATTTTGTTGGATGCATATTTCACCATCCATATTACCCACCCAAAAAATCCCAATTTATATGTATCTCATTTTGCTAGGCAAGTTCAATCTAAATCAAAGTTTTATTGTTTATGAATTAATCCAAAAGCGATTCAGAGAATTCATGTTTTAATTTACTTATTATCTTATTATCATTACTCAAGATAAAAAATAAGTCTCCATCTAAAATTCTAATTTCTAAATATGCTAATGGATGTTGCATATTATTGATTTCTTTGACTTCCACCCTTGGGCGAAAGTTATAATCATAGAGATTATTATTTAAAAAGCAAACGAAAATCCCGTTCCTAATCGATTGAGTATCGTCTAAAACTTCAAAGAGATTTGCTTCTTCCAAATAAACTATTTTTTCCCTTTCTACTTTTTCTCCAAACTTCCATGCAATTTCATCATTTTCATGAAGCCCAGAACCTGGATAATCACTCACATATCGAGGGACTATCTCTATATCCCCAACTCCCCAATATATTTCACGCATTTCTGTACTAATCATACTAAATAATTTCTTGATAAAATTACTGTTGTTATTGGCATCTGGAGTTTGCAATTTAATCATATTTCAACCAACTTTCATTTTAAAGGATGTTTGTATCCATACGGTGATCAATCTTATAATCACCTATAAGATATCTTTCATTCCATTGAACTTTGTGCCAATGTGGAACACTATGATTGTCAGGATAACCATAGTTTATAAAATCAATCAATCCCTTTTCTTTAGCATAATCATCGTAGCACTCAGTTTGTTTAACATTACCATATTCATCATACTTGTTAAGACTCTTCGTCCCAGCGTCCTACTAATTTAGGAAAATTTTGACCATATGCCTCATCTGATAAAAAAGGTTCCTTTGCAAAGTCATCTACATTACCTTTACCAATCGTCCCAATATCCTTAACCTTATCCACGGATTTCCGAACATCATTCACAGTATCAAGTGCTTTAGCAGGTTTAACGATAGTAAAAGCCGCAGCTTCTAATCTCTCATTTGCTGTCGCATCGGCGCTAAGTATAGTACCGATATCTTCCTTAAAGAAGTCAAACGCACCCATGGCATAAGGCGCAAGGCCATCCGGAGTTCCTGGTGCATTTCCACCTACGACTTTCCTCATACCCTCAAATGTTATTTCTTCATCATAAGGAGGTAATTTCTGAATACCACTTTTACGGTTCGGATCATCAAAGTTAGTAACTTTTTCGGACGGATCGGTTTCGAGTGTGTCAAGGGCAGCTTCCATTTGTTTTAGGTCAGTTGTGAAGTGGCCTTGGAACATCATAAAAAATTGAAGATAAATTTATTGTAACGCTGTTAATGCCCCTCTCTAAAATAAACAGAAACACCCTACAGAGAATGAACTCCATAGGGTATTTTTATCGTTCTTCAACTAGACTCAAATTTCATTTCTCGCAAAGAACTAATTATTTTAACCGCCTCACAACCCAGAACCTTACATTTAAGCGAACATAAATTTTCTTTAAGAATGCTACTTGTTATGGACAGATACATGATACTGTTTATATCCACGTTCACTAACATTTAATTCAAATTCTTTAAATACTCTTTAACCCGAATGCTTGGTATTACTTTTATTTTTTCTGGCAACTCGCTGAATTCCAATATCGGATCCATAATCTCAACTAATGCATCAATTTCATCTATACTAACTTCTTTCTTAAATACAAACTGTTCTTGTTTTTCAAACCCATTACTTTCATAATCACTACTAAACAAAGAAATTTTCCCATCATCGATTACTAGTTCTCCTATCGCAAAAGGTTCATATTCTTCGCCTTTATATATTATTTTATATTTCAACTCAAATAAAAGTTCTATCTCATCCAGGGTTACTTCTTTTATAAAGATATCATGATGGATATTTCCACCTAGATCAACTAATTCTTTAAATCCATTTTCATGCTCTTTGCTCCTTAATCTATATTTATCATTTCGAAGATTTACTGGATAATTCTTATTATTATATTTAGCATATTTACCCACAATAACCCCACCTTAATTAAATTCAACCCACGATTTTGTATCTCCATCAAAAATAAAGTTGAATACTGGTTCTCCTGCCTTACTGTCTCTAATATACATCATATCGCCTTCAACAAAATTTCTTGCTTCTTGATAATATTCGGGTAAAACAATCTCTTTACTACCCGTAAATCCTCGTCCTGTATATGGATATGAATCAGGGTTAGGATCCCACCTTGGTATTGACAATTGGTTGGGTTCTCCTAAATTATATTCAATTGTTCCATAATATCTATCTGGACTTCCAACAGATTCTGATATACCATCAACACCATTAGTTATTTTAAATGTTGTATTATTGTAATCTAAACGAGCACCTTCATAATTCTCCTCTAAACTTTTTAATTTTTCCGAATGCACCTTCACAGCACTGAACCCTCTAACACCGGTATAGCTTTCATTATAAAGATAATTGTATATGTCTCTTTGAGGTATTACCTTCGCCATCATAGTACCTTTTGGTGGAATACCTATTTGATTTCTTATATTATTTATTTTTTTTACTTCTTTATCTTTTAATAACCTATCGGGATGTAATAATTCTAAAAATCCATCAACAGTATAACCATTCTCTTTTAAAATAAATTGCATAGATTCACTAGTTTTAACCGTTTCAACTTTCGGCCTAGTATTGCCAGCCCCCTTATCAACATTACCCTGAGGAGGTTTAGTTGTCTCTTGAATCTTACTCGTCTCCTTAGCACCAACAGTCCTCACCGATTCTGTCGAGCCTATCCCTTTTACGCCTCCCACTACCAGAGTCGCAATCCCAAAGCTATTTTCCCAATGTTCCTTGGAAAAAGGCTCTTCCGGCAATAATCCGTCTTTTACCATTTCCGTAATACCCATCGTCATATAATTGGCAAAGTCAGATGGTGAATGCGTCATATTATTCGCTCTGCTTTTCGCCCCCGATATAAGCGCATCTGAAGCACCTATTGTTACATAATTCGCAAAATCATATGGAGAATCGAGTGCTTTACCGGTTCGTATTTTTACTCCGTCTACAAAGTCAGTTCCCATTTCCTTAAAGCTATTCAAAGATTTCACGAATGGATTGGGATTGCTAGTAGACGGGGGAGCGGGAACGGTGCAGACTTTTCCGCTATATATTTCGTAACTTCTCGTAGTTGGATCATTCGACCAGTCAATTGGTCCGGCATACGTCGCCATACCGGGAAGCGTTAAAATACTCGACCCATAAAGAGTACTCTGCCCATCCACTAATCCATAGCTAAACTCAATTGGATCTTCACCAGCTAACAGCGCTCCGAGCATCGTTGTAGGCTGACCATTTACACCCATCCTGACAGGAAGACCAGCCATAGCTGCGGTATGTTGCGCCAATTCCGTCTTTAGCGTATTTTTTGACGACAAGGCAGCCCATTGATTCGCTGAGAAATTAATGGCAGTAACCCCATCCGTAAACAGCCCTTCAATATCCGAAACCCATGTTTCCATCGTCAGAAGATCCTGCGCAATTGGCGCCAACGCAGTCGTCTGATTCGCATCGAATTCATGTAGTTGTGTGAGGGTATTATCTCGTTTAATTGTAGCAGTGTGAACGCCTTCCTGCACTTCGCTATCATTGAGATGTGGAAGGAAAACGATGTCTGCAACTTGATTCATGATCCTGTTCGCGTCATCCGTTAGACTCTCCGTCAACTGTGCTATGGTCTTCAGCCCTTGTTCGATTTCTACGTCGAGGAAATGCTCACGAATGAAACCTGTCGAATCTGGTTCGAGTCCATCAAGGGCGGCGTCCATCTGTTTTAGGACGTATGTGAAACGGTTCTGAAATAGCTTGAAAAACTGAAGGAACGGCAAGTGGCAGTCCGCGTAAAATGCACGGATTGCATTTCCCCCTTCGCCTTTCAACGAATCTTCCATCGCAACGACTCCTTGAACCGCTCGATCGATGGTTTCCATTTCTTTGCCTAGACGATCAAGCATCGTGATGTTCCGATGGAGTCCATCCTTTAATGGATGAACATCAAGCACCTTCACAAAGCATCGCCCCCCGATTGTCTGGCAACAATGACATTCACTTTCAACTGCTCCCAATCCCTATTAGTAGCCAATAATCCCCTGTCGATAAATATCCCACTCCCCGTTGCATCCAAAAATCTAATAAGTAAAAATACTTACTAATTATGTCATACGAATATGAGGAGGAATAAGTTTCCCATCTACGAAAAAAGGATCCAAAAGCCTTATTCTTTTTCGATACTTTCACAACTAAAGTTACAATGGCATAAGGCAAGGATTCTTAAAAATCGGTACCTATTATGTCCATACGACGAAAAAAGTAGTTGATATAGGCTGTGTTATTTCACATAGCGGTTTAATTGTTGATATAATTATTTTTTAGTTTAAAGTGTACATATTACGGGAATAATGGATACAGGGGATATTATTCTGAGGGGGAAGAGATTTGGAAAACGTAAGGATAGAAAAGGAAATTAAACAGTATATTAAAGATCATAAACCAGCTTTTGAAAACCAATTATTAGGTCAAGCTGTAAATGTAAGAGATAAAATTGACGATATCTTAAGATTCGGGGAAATTGACCTCATTAACAATGCACACAAACTAGTTAATTATGTCATTGATGGCGATAAACTTAAGGAACTTCAGTTATTTGCTAAACAAGAAGGAATAGCATGGGCTACACATTCCATAGCTTTATCTTTTAAACTGGAATGGGTACAAGCGATTCGCAGAACTCTTTGGAACTTCATACAAGAATATAACAAGGATGAGCAAAACTTCACGATTGATATGGTCTTCATATTGGAAAAACAATTTAATAGCCAAATAGATGACTTTTTAAATTCATTCTTTATTAGCTATTCAACATTTAAAGATTCACTGATTTTAGCTCAAAAGGAAATAGTTGCAAATTTATCTGTCCCTATTATTCCGATAACGCCAAACATATGTATACTTCCCTTAATTGGCGCAATGGACACATTTAGAACAACTATCCTAGAGGAAAAGGTTTTAGAGGAGATTAACAGACTTCATACTCAAACATTAATCATTGACTTATCTGGCATAGCAAGTATGGAAAGTAATGTAATTGAACATCTTATGAAAACTATTTACGGTACTTCCATGATGGGATGTCGCACAATCATTACCGGCTTGCGTCCAGATGTTGTTAGACAGTTGAATAGTTTAGGTATTAATTTTGATAAAGACACGAAAACCTTTGGTACTTTACAACAAGCATTAAATGAATTCTTACTAAAATAATGAAATTAGAAATCGCAGTACATACCTAGTCTACGCTTATATAATATGTAATCGTGGTGAATTACCAGTTTTTTTGTATGTGAATTCAGATGTGTGAATTGTTTTTCTTTGCTTGACCAAAGTATACTTCATTTAATTTGTCGTTAAAATCTTTATACGTAAAAAGAGACGATTTCATCTATTGGATAGATGAAATCGTCTCTTTAGGTATCTGCATGCGGCACAAACTTGGTAATTCACTGCTATTGTATAATATCACAATGAAAGTCAGAAAAATTGGAGACTACTGTTTTTCGTATGTTTATTTAGATCTGTGAATTGCTTGTCTTTGTTTGATGCACAGTTCCAACCTATTTAGTAGTTGTAAAATAGAATTCTCCTAGAATTTCCTGCGTTTGATAACGACCTGGTGTAAGCTCTTTTTCAATAAAAGAGTTAATCTCTGATTGTTCAAGATCGTACATGACTTCAATTTCTTTGGAAAATAGAAGTTTTTCTTTTTCAAGCAAGGTAGAAAGGGATGGTTGTTGTTTTGGTTGAAGCTCTTCCGTGTTTAGCACTTGTTTTAATCCGTCAACATAGTATTCAAACGGACGTCCACCAACAATTTTCACACCTTTATTGTCCTCATTCATCATGATAATAGTAGGGAATCCTCTGGCACCTAGGCTTCTAACTAGTTCAAAATCTTTGTTTAATAATTGTTGTCCAATTGGTTGTTCGGCTTCAATTACAACGGCTTCTCCATCAAGACCCAGTTTATTTACGATGTCAATCATAACGGATGGATCTGAAATATTTTGATTAAATGCGAAAAGTGCTTCTCTGGCACGGCGTAAATACTCAAATGCTGTAGCATCATTATGACTTTTTTGGATTATTTTAAATACACGAGAGGCCGGGTAAGAAGATTGAACAGGATTATCAATCATTAAAGTACCATCAATTGGCATTCTTGAATGTTCTCCAACTTCTCTCCAATGACCAGCAACGTCAGCTGGTTTATATATTCCGTTAGCAGGATCGATTGGTCCATCATGCCATTTTTCCAACAAACCGCCCATAACCGTGTGAAAATTAAAATAATCACCATATTGCTCTACAAAACGACGAAGTGTCGGTTCAATTGCCCAACAATGTGAACAAATTGGATCTGTCACATAATAAAGACTAACTTTTTTTTCTGGTTGATTAAAATCGATGATTTCAATTTCCTCTTCTCCAGCTACTCCGCATACACCAGTTTCTAAATCACAAATCATATTATTATTGTTCTTCAATTGATCATCCCTCATTTCTATAATATTACGATTACATACATACAAAACAAGATTCCACTCAACATTTAGATATTTTAACTCGGACGTAACGGCTATGTTATATTCCGGGTGATGAAAATAAACCGTTCACGGTTTTTTGATACTAAACTCCATTCTGCAATTTGTAAATTCACTCTTGCATCTCTTGTGCTCCCAGTAACTATACCGATTTTAATTAAACAACTCCCCCCTATTATGGATTACAATGCATGGTTATTAAACATCGCTTTGAAAGTTGATTATTTGCTTACAATTGAATCTTATAACATAATGAAAATTATCAACACCAATAGTTCGTTGGAAATGTCGTTTATACAACACATTGAAGAATTTGTTTAAAAAGTAGGAGGGAGATCAATATGACTCAACCAAAAACGGATCCTCGAATTCAACGTACCCGTAAATTAATCATGGATTCCTTTATGGAACTATCAAGTAAAAATGAATTTAAGGATATTACCGTTAAGGATATTACTGCTGAAGCTATGATTAATCGTGCCACATTCTATTATCATTTTGAAGATATATATGATTTATTGGAAAAGGTATTATCGGAAGTATTATTAGTTAATTTGGATTTTGACTACTATCAAAAAAACGAACTAAATGAAGAGACGCTGGTTAACATTTTCAAAGCAATTACAAATTTTCAAAAGTCATTATCCAGTCGTTGTCATAGAGGATACGAAGATACAATTGCCCGTATCATTAGAGAGCAGCTTGAAATCATTTTTTATAAAATGCTGTTAAATCAAAATAAAACTGAAGAGGATAAAGCTCTAAAAATTACTGCTGTCATATTAAGCTGGGGAATTTATGGAGCTTCTGTAGAGTGGAAAAGATATAGTAAGGAGATACCGCCAGAGGAATTTATCAAATCAGCCATTCCTTATATAATTTCTGGGATTGACTTTGGAGTTACGAAGAAACAGATGTAAATGTTGGTTGTTTCTGTTTATTAGTATCGGGAGTGTTTTTGTCTCGTGGAATAACAGGACTCAATATGCATAGGAGTTCTACTCTGATTATCTATATAATAAAGAGCGTATCCGTGATGGGAGTACGCTCCATTGTTGAAGTCGGCAATGACTCAATTATTTATCAAACGTTCCCTTGTTGCTACCAATAACTAGGATTTTTTTATTGCGTTTATATCATGCAAATTACCATTTACCGTAACCTCACCCGCAACGTCACCAATACTATCACTTTTCTTCTCTACAACATCATCAGCTTTTGTAATATTGGTGCCAGAGCCCTCTTCTATAAAAAAACCTAGATTAGCATTAGCCAATCTAGGTAACAATTTTCTTTTTTAATGCTCTAATCATCATTGTGTTAGTTGTTTTCTCACTTTTGTGTTTCTAAATCTGCTAATCTAACAGGAATAGGTAAACGACTCTCTTTATTGATACAGTTCATAACCATTTCGGTGCTTGTATCTAAATCAATCCAGTTTCCACAAGAAACAAAGATGGGTTTAACACTTTTTGTCGTCCTTAAGTGTCCTAAGCTGTATAACCTATAACCCTTGCTCTTCCTCTTCTACCTCAAGTTGTTCATTAAAATAATCAGCATAGGTCTCCCATTCATCTGGTTTTGAGGTAAAAGATTTTTTTTCTAATTCAGAAATTTCCACTGCATCAAACCAAATAACTGAAGGAGTATTTTTTGTATCCATGACTATTAGACTTTCTGATGGCTCAGCTAGAACGACAAATCTGGTTGGCAAATTTTCAGACTCTCTCAATCTAATCGTTTCATCGATGATATTTAAACTGTTACCTACCCTGGAAAAAGAATAATTACTAATACTACCCAAATATCCCCCACTAAAAAATGTTGATATTTCGCAAAAAGTTTCTGGCATTTCTATTTCTAACATTTTTTCTATTTCTATTAACTCTTCATTGTTAATTCCATCATCAGAATAAAGAGCTTCGTATCTTTTTTTCATTTCTAAATTTTTTTTATTCATAATACAATCCCTCTCTACAATTTATTTATTTATTTATTTTCTATTCTCAATATCCAATATTCTCTTGTATCTGCATTGAATTTTTTTCGCTCTATAGGAAAACTAGGATTAGGTTTAATTTTACCAAACTGGCTGTTAAGAACTTCATATGTTTGTTGAGTTCCTTTCGGCCGAGTAGCCGTCTATTTCGATTTCGAATCAAATACTTTGCCGTACCCAATTGGTAATGAGTGTTAGATAAGATATCTAGTTTTTTTTGAGTTTTGCCTATTGAACTGTTGACGACATCTTGGTAAATTGGCGAATAGATGGACTCCATCTTCTCTGTACTTACCACTTTACTTACTTGATTTAAATCGTTACCTTTTATGGCTAATTTTTCACCCGTACTTGCCCAGCCAGCAACGGGAATCATCGCTCCAAAAGAAAGGGCTGCATTTAATGCATCCCCCCTCGCCGCATAGATAACACCATTTACGCCATCTGCTGCTTCGCCAAAAACAGGTACAAGCCCTGCAATATCTAATCCAACCTGAAAATAATCTAGTAATTTGTTTTCTTTCGGTTTGTCGACTTTAACGATTTCTTCTACTTTATATTCAACTTTGGAAACAACTTCATAGAAAACTGTTTGTCCTACAACATACTCTTTAATGAGTAAACCATTTACATACTCATGATATTTTATATTTCCCTCTACATTTTCTTCAATAGTAGTTACTTTCTTTCCTTCAAGGGTTTAAAAAGTCGCTGCATTAATCATCGTACCGATCAGCTGTTCATGTTCCTTTACCCATAAGTCAGTGGGATATATGTACAAAAAGCCCCACACAGGAGATAAATCCTGATGTGAAGCTATTATACACTTAACTCCTGGACCTACATTTAAATTACCAGAGTAGCGAATTGTTTGAGTACCTGGTAACCGACACTTATATAAGCCTTGTAATTCATACATCTAGTCAGAATTTTAGATATTTGAATTTTATCTCTTCCCATTTTTATTATTTACATAATTTCGCACAAACTGTCTGTTTATCTCACTTTGAGGTAACAACCCTAAATGTTGATATTCAAAAACCATTTGTCGCTGCGTTGGAGATATAACCGAATTTATTACGTCTTCATAATCATAATTAATTTTTATCTTTCCAGGATACTTCAATATTAGTGTTAAATTCGTCCAAGGCTCTTGATCATTATCAATAAATATTTGTCTTAAATCATGAAATTTAGTTTGTAATTCTAATAACAAGCTATCATAGGTTTTTTCACTTACATTATATTTTGCAGGAATATCATGAGAATATATAAAATCTTCATTCTCGTAAGTATTGAAATAAAAGAACACTTCTCCAGAACCATCCAAAATTTCAGCATATAAGTAAATCTCATACCAATTACCATCAGGTATCATACCAAGGATATCCTCTGCTATCACGGGGTACATCTGATTCATCTGTTGTTCCATAAGTTTACTAACCCCCATTCTGATTTTGGACTGTTACCTTTTTTACCCTACCACCATCGATTGAATACTCGACTATAAAGTTATCCGGTCTAGCGGAACTACCAGTGTATTGAGGTTTTATTTTTACTTTCGCGCTACCTCCTTCTCTACCTAGAGCTGATGCCCACTCTTGTTCCATCTGATGCCATTTCCCAGCTGCTTCATTTATTTGGGAATTCATAGGCACCAAATTATCAATATCTCCGGTACCATTAAATTGACTACCAATTAAATGACCACCATCATCTCTCTCTGGATAATTACCTCGGATTCGGTCTGTTTCCCCCACATTACTTTGAGAGGATACACTTATGAAACAAATGAATTTGGTCGTATTGATGGTGTCGATGCTGAATTACGACTTGGCAAAGGAACGGGAAATCGTTAGTTGTTTTGTACTTTACATTCGTTTCTAATACCTTTCTATTACCAACTTTACCAATGTGCGCTCCATAAGGAACCTCAATTCTACTACCTTTAGCCGCACCTATACTAGAGATCTCTGTTTTTGCTGGTGGCATGTTGAATGTAAGTGCATTTGGCGTACGCAATTGGGAATGAGCGTTATATAGGTTATCTAGTTGATTTTGAGTTTTGGCTAATGGACTGTTGACGCATACCAGCCTGAGTTACTTTTTCTTCCATCACATAGTCATCTGAAAATGGATGATGTCCCATCCATTCTTCCAGATAAGAATAATTAATGTTGACTGAGTGAAACAGCATTTCCTTCTGATTGGTAAACTCATCGAAAGCACTATTTCAGCTTCGTCTATACCAGGGAAGTTAGATTCGGAACGAAGAGAACCATTTCACTGGTTTGGGTAAAAAGGAATATGGATTAGGTTTCCGTGTCGTTTCCCAGTCATCTCTGCAACATCAATACTACTTACTAATAATTGTCCTTCTTGTTCAATAATCCGAGAGTATAATTCATCATTTACATTAACCACGAATACTGCATCCCATTCTAACCCAAAAAGAACGCATACAGTTGGTAGCTGTACGCGCTCAATAGTTAGTATTAGAAAAATGTCGACATTCATCTAATTTTATTGCATAGGTTTGATTCTGTACGCTTCCTTATCGTTCTCACACGATTGGGAAGTTTTTTAATTTGTCTATGTCGTACAGATTGATTAGAAAGCCGAATTCCTCTCATGTATAGCTTAGTAGTGTCGCATGTTGTAATTCATCTAATTGGATGGCCACTGCATCTACTTTCTTCTTGCTGTACGCTCCAATTTAGATATCGAAGTCGATTAACTCTGACTTACCTGGTTCCAGTAGCTTTGTAATTTGCATAACTAGCTTGTTCATATGTGTGCCGCCTTTCCTTGCATATAAGTAGCGTCTGCCTGCCGTCTGTTCTGCTATTTGACTGAATGTTAGGAAGCTAAATTACTCGGCTTTATGGTTGTCATAGATTCATTTCTACAATAAATAGCAGTAGATATAAAATCTACTGGCTACTAACAAATATATATCTACTTAAATATTACCTTTTCTCCTGACTCAGTATATACAAAATACTTTGTATTATTTTCATTAAGTAAGGTGATATCTGTCCCTATTGTCATATCAAATATATTCATTATTGCTGGTTCTATCTCAATAATAGTTCCCCAATCACAAATTGACATATTTGATGCATCAGCAAGATATTCGTCTGTATCTATATCCGACAAAAATCTCCACCCATTATCAAGAGCATTTACTGGTTTTTCTTTCATACACCATTTCAATTTTCCTTTATTTTGTAAAATATTATTAGATACAACGCTACCACCTAATCCACTACTCTTTTTCAACTAATCACCTCCATGACTTTTTTCATATCATCAGTTCCACGTTCTTCAATTATATAAACTACGTTTCACTTCTGCCAATAACTCTATTAGCTCAGTTTTCTCTGGATTTTTCTCCACTATTTTTTTACATTTCTGTCCAAATAATTATAAAATGTTTTAAAATCCAAAAAAGCTATTTGTTCAATTTCAACCGCTGGGTAACCTAGTTCTATCAAAACATGTTTTTCATCTAAAGGTCTAGGTAATTGTGCCATATTATATTCATCTAAATCAGACTGGAAAAAGGCAAATACTATCTCTTGTCCATAACCTTCTCTTTCGGCAAAGCTTTTTAATGCTTTTTCTAGATATTTTCCATTTATGAAATTAAAATAAGTTAGCATTAATTTATCAATATCTGCTTTACTTTCCTTTACTTGATATTCTCCACTCATTTTCGTCCTCCAATCACATCATATTTTTAGTTAATCAATAATAGGAATAAGTTTGTTATTTCACCAGCCTCATTCAGATACCCTCTATATTTTAAACCGTTTGAAGCAGTTCCTTCAACAAGTCCTCCCATTTACTTTTCCGTTCTGCATTGCTTCCTGTCCCCATTGATAAATTTTGTCATCACTAATCTTAGATGGGTCGTAAACTGTTTTAGGTTCCTTGATATTTTTATATGATACTGGTTCGGGAACATTAGCAGCCATATCTTTTCTAGGTATTTTATACTCTACTTCATAAATTCCTTCAATTGATTGATGTGGTTTTTTAGACACAATTAAATCATCTGGATTGATGAAACCTTGACTTTTCAATGCTTTTTTAAATTCATCAATATTGTGACCACCAACAATACCTTTTTTAGTATTAACATTTTTAGAAGGTTTTTTGCATTTTCAACAAAATTCAATTTATTAGCCCCAACATCCACATTCTTTACTTCAACCTTAACATCGACTTCTCCACTTTTTATACTCGTAGGAATATCTGTTTTTGCTGGTGGCATATTGAATGTAAGGGCATTTGGCGTACCAGATTGGTAATTAGTGGCAGATAAAAGATCTAGTTTATTTTGAGTTTTGCCTAGTGAACTGTTGACGACATCTTGGTAAATTGGCGAATAGATGGACGCCATCTTCTCTGTACTTACCACATTTCTTACTTGATTTAAATCGTTTCTTTTGTTGAATTACCGTCGCGATGATTAAATTATTTATCTAACGTATCCTTTTTGCTACCAACAACTTGGATTCTTTTTATTGAATTTATTTCATGCAAGATAATCCTCCAGCCATAACATTCCTATACCTTCTTAATATTATATTGTTATCTTGGAGTGTTGGTAACTTCATCTACTTCTGTAACGACTTATGTTTAAAAGTTAATAACTACAATATAAAAAAGGGATGAAAGATATAAAAAAACTGGAAGAAAATACATCTTCCAGCTTAGTTTATGAGTTAATCATTGTTCACGCGACTCGTCTTATCTAAAACTGAGTTTCTTGTTATTCAATAGGACCCATGAATTCAGTGGCAATTAATATATGCTCTATTAGTTTCACTGTTTTTAGATTTTCAGCTTTTTCTGTTCCACCTAAACCTAATAAAGGGGCGTATCCAAAACACTCGTCATAGTTAGGGGCACTATATTTACTAGTCGCTTCAGGATAAGGCTGCCACATTAATTCATCGTTCATAAAGTCATCATCTTTCAAATCATCAAAAAAGAATTCAAATCCGGATGAAACAACATTAACATATCCTTTCCTAAAGTTTAATAAATTTACATACTTATCTTTTTCCCATACTATAATATCACCCATTGCGGTTGTAAAAATAGGAATCGCTTGCTCATACCTTAGGTAACTTCTCTCTAAAATATCTAAATAATCGTCTGGATTAATAACTTTTAAATAGTCATTTACGAAACTACCAAAACCATATTTTCCCCATGTTTCTATTAACTCTTCAGGAAGTTTATCCTTATACTTCAAAATAACATCTTCATCAACAGTTTCATGTTTAATAAAATCACTAAATATAGTTTCCACTTAAAAAGCCCCTTTATTGTGTTCTTCGCTTAATCATAAAATGTTGCTTTTATTTTCTATTAAATAACTCTTTCTCCTCCTCATAAATTCATCTTTTTAATATATATCCTTTTCAGAATCTTTATACTCTGTAATAAGAATGCCAACTTTAGATGTTTGATGGTTTCGTCCTTTAAAGTCCCTTCCATCAATACCATAGGCTGACCATCCTTCTTTCCCAATGTAAAAAGTCAGTATGTTCTTGTATGCGAACTTTTTAGCTACTAGATCTTCACTGATGAATATTAACTTATTTTGAGTTAGAAACTTACAGATTCTCTCTTGTGAATTATCCATTTTTACTCATCCTCTCATTTTTAAATGAAATGTTCTTTTATTGTTTGGTGGGAAAAGAGTAGCGGATTATAGTTTTGTCTGCCTGTTTATCACACAATTCGAATTAATTCTGAATCGTGTCTGAATTGCACAGTGCACGGGCAGCACTCACTATATTAGCCAATTCAACCGCACCTGTATAATTAATATTTGCTGCTAAATAGTGCCATTCATTACATTCATCATTTGAAATTATATTAACCTTTGTATTATTATCCAATATAAGTTAGCTATATCAAAATTTCTACTGATTAATGATTTCCCAAGTAAACTAATGCCATTTTATCAATAGAATTTACAACCTCTTCAATACGTTTTCCCTCAATTCTTAGCTTTCCCTAAAATAATTCAATATTTCCAAATTTTATAACACTCCAGCAATCAGCTTTATTAATATCCATTTATACTATCATCCCCTCATTCTTACTTATGACTTCGGTTAGTACTAGGTAATTCTGGTCGATAGTTTGCAAGATTTCATTGCCTTATGACCAGTATATTTCTTACCTTATCACCACGAACTTTTTCATTATCATGTGTAAATGTAAATCGAGTAGTAAATATGATCGTTTTATTTAATTGTCAATGCAACCTTTCTTATACGTCTGCTTATCAAATGGTCTTGATTTTTAAAAAAACCTTGAAAGGCATTTAGCCAATCAAGGTATCACTTTGTCCGTCAGTTAAAAAAAGGTTTATTAACTTACTTATTCATGTAAAGACTTGAAATGACTAGCAAGTGATACAATTTCTTCATCAAGGTTCGGAAACGCAATAATACTATCAAATACATTTATAAAATATTCTTTTCTATCCCCTTGAGAACCATTGATAACTCTATTCAACATCCAAACAGTATGTTGTGTAGGTTGCCTTTTAAGTGATTCAATAAGCTTTTCTTCATATCCATTTTTATAAAACTTTTCAACAAAATGAACAAGTGGCCCTGGTCTACCAAAATTTATATCTGGATATTTTTCCATCAACTTAAAAATGGGTTGAATAGCTTCAAAAGCATCTTCACTTTCTTCTATTTCTTCAACAATATCGTAAGTAACATCTATAAAATCTTCAGTATTAATTGATTTTTCCAACTTAGTCATTAATTGATTTAATTCATTATGCATATTATCATTCCTTATTTTAAAGTATTTTTCATATGATTTAACGCTTTATTATTAATATCGTTTACAATTTCTTTGGAAATACCAGCATCTCGCAAAATTTTGGAATTACTCATAATATTATCAAATCGTAATTGATTGACAGCGTCAATACCTCTTTGTGCTTTGTTTATAATCTTGTGTTGTTCACGCATTAATGCTATTACTGGATTGTTCCTTGATGCTTCAGTAGATAGTCTATTAGTGGCAAGATCATTTGCCTTCATATTTGCGTGTTGCCAAACTTCATGGCCTTCTAAATTTTCTCCAACAACTGACCTATCAACAAAATTCTTATAGGTAGTTACTTCGTTTTGCTTAATAGCTGCTTTACTCGTACCTTTAGCCCCAACATCCACATTCTTTATTTCAACCTTAACATCGACATCTCCACCTTTGATCCTCGTAGGAATATCTGTTTTTGCGAATGGCATATTGAATGCAAGGGCATTTGGCGTACCCAATTGGTAATGAGTGTTAGATAAGATATCTAGTTTATTTCGAGTTTTTCCTAGTGAACTGTTGACGACATCTTGGTAAATTGGCGACTAGATGGACGCCATCTTCTCTGTACTTACCACATTTCTTACTTGATATAAATCATTTCCTTTTACGGCGAATTTTCCACCCGTACTTGCCCAGCCAGCAACGGGAATCATCGCTCCAAAGGAAAGGGCCGCATTTAATGTATCCCCTCTCGCCGCATAGATAACACCATTTACGCCATCTGCTGCTTCACCAACAACAGGTACAAGCCCTACAATATCTAATCCAACCTGAAAAAAATCTAGTAATTTGTTTTCTTTCGGTTTGTCGACTTTAAGGATCTCTTCTACTTTATATTCAACTTTGGAAACAACTTCATAGAAAACTGTTTTGCCTACAACATACTCTTTAATGAGTAAACCATTTTCATACTCATGATATTTTATATTTTCCTCTAAGTTTTCTTCGATAGTCGTAACTTTCTTTCCTTCCAGGGTTTGAAAATCGCCGCAGTAATCATCGTACCGATTAGCTGTTTTTGTTCCTTTACCCATAAGTCACTAGGATTTAAGTACACTTTTGGGAACAGTTCCGTTCTAATTTCACTTCTAAACGTCAGAACATTCCATTGGCTCGGGACGAAGTTTATGTCCCTGACCCCTGCTTGGAACAGTCCCTCCATATCCGTAAGCCACGTGTTCATCGTCTGCAAATCTTCTTCAATGGGATGTAGTGCGGAAGTCTGCGTTGCATCAAATTCATAAAGTTGTGAGATGGTATCATCACTTTTTCTCTTAGAACGAAGGACTCCCTCCTGCACTCCGCTATCATCCAAGTGGGGCAGTCCGACAATATCACTCACCTGATCCATGATACTGTTTGCCTCATCCGTCAAACTAACCTTTCTCATACGTCTAACTTCTATATTAGGCTTGTTTTAAATAAAAAACCTTGAAAGGCATTAAGCCAATCAAGGTTAAGTAACTATTAAGCATTTACTGAAACAAATGCAGTTTCATCACTTGGAAAGTCATCTGGGAATGCATTGCTTACTAATTCTTTCGTTATAATTTGATATAAAAACTCTACCATTGTAAGTGAATAAATATGATTCTCAGGTGACCTCGACTCATACACTACAATTTTCCACTCGTCAGGCTCTCCATCGGTTAACCAGTATAATTCGTCACCATTATCTGTGTATCCCCAAGGAAGTAAGCCCCCATTTGAAGGATAAACATCATGTTTATAATACTGCGGAAAAATTTTCTTAGATTGAATATAAGCATCCGTCATTTCCTTCTGCCTACCAAGATAATTTACATTATCATCATTTACAAATGGAGTTAATATCCACAAAAAATTGTCAATACCACCTGTACCATAAGTTTCAATAAATTTCACATAATCTGAAGGCAATTCCGTACCAAGTGTATCAAAAAAAATCCGCCATTGTTCTTTATCTCCAGTTTTTTGTGGAAATTCTGGGGGAGGAAGAATGTTAATTAGTTTATCCAAATATATACACTCCTATTTTTTATTTAATATTGTTACATCTAAAGAAAAGCCATTTGTTCCCCTTGCTTTTAATGTAACACCTTTTGACATTAAAGTATTGCCTTCATAATTTACATTAATCCTATAAAAAAACTTGAATGAGCTGTAAGCCATTCAAGGTCAATCTTAGCATCAATTACATTTGGTGAGTTATAGTACAATATCTTGATAACCTACTTCTTCTATAATTTAATGATCGTCAAACTTCTTTACCAGTTAAATTATCAACAAATCTAATTTTTCCATTTTCAGAAACTAATTGTAAGTCACTACCCATTGGTAGTTCGTATATTCCCAGAATGGCCGGTTCAATATTTGCTACAGTATTAAAATCACATACTACTAAATTACCAGGATTATTAATGTAATCATCATCATCAATTTCCGAAAAAAATCTCCAACCATTATCCACTGCATTTATAGATTTCTCTCTCAATATCCATTTCAATTTTCCTGTTTCATTTATTATATTTTTTGAAACAATACTGGCCCCAGCTTTTTTAATAAATTCAACAGATTCTTTTTGATTCATTTTTCCATCCTTTCAATTAAACTTGATCTATATGGGAATTTTCTAGCGTATTCAATAGCTGAAAATCCTGTACTATCTTTAGACGTTAAATCTAAGTTTGGTTGTGAAAACCACAAATTATATAACTTTTCTAATTCTTCATCTGATTTATTCAATCGAATTATATAAATTAATGCAACTTGACTCTTTCCATCTTTCTCATTAATATTAACACCTTTTTCGATAAGTCTTTTACATAATCTATAAGTTTCTTCAATGTCATTTTTTCGTTGCCCTAGTAAAACATGCAACGCGGTCTCATCTTCACTATTTTTACATAATACATCAATATTTTTATCTAATATGAAATTACTGATTTCATAGCGTGAAGGTAAGTCAGTATTTGACAACGAAAAGAAAATCAAACTTTTCCCATCAAATACATTTTTTTCATCACCATCTTTGTATACTTTCATAAATTCACTTGTATTTTTTAATTTTGCAATTAAATCAATTTTTATTGTCAGCACCCCTCTTAATTATTCTATTTTATGACTCCTATTAGTACTAGGTAATTTTGGACGATAGTTATCAGGATTATTAAACCAATCACGTAACTCTTTTGGTGTTAACTCTCCATTTAAATATCTCTTATGCATATCAGAATATTTGTGTTCTGGAAGATGCCCCATGTCCCAAACATCTTTTCTAGGTTGACCAGGTTCCCACTCAATTATTTTTTCTGGATAGAGTGGATCTCTCACCAATCCATCTGGACCTTTTGCATTCTCAAAAGTTACTTCTGGTACTCTCTTTCTAAATGATGGTCTATTTTTAGGATCTAAATAAGGTCTATTATCTATAACTTCAGTGATGACTCCTTCACCTTTAATAGTAACAGATCCATCTTTCGTTATGATTTTTGGGTACCTACTTTATCCGTACCCTTAGCTCCATCTATGACATTATCTGCAGCTTTGCTCGCATTCTGGGCATCCCCTATTGCCTTACTTCCTTTCACGGCAAATTTCCCACCGGTACTAGCCATACCCACAACGGGAAACATCGCAGAAAAAGAAAGGGCCGCATTTAATGTATCCCCTCTCGCCGCATAGATAACACCATTTATGCCATCTGCTGCTTCACCAAAAACAGGTACAAGCCCTGCAATATCTAATCCAACCTGAAAATAATCTAGTAATTTGTTTTCTTTCGGTTTGTCGACTTTAACGGTCTCTTCTTCCTTATATTCAACTTTGGAAACAACTTCATAGAAAACTGTTTGGCCTACAACATACTCTTTAATGAGTAAACCATTTTCATACTCATGATATTTTATATTTCCCTCTACATTTTCTTCATATAATACACTTATATTTTGAATAAGAATGTTTAGGTAATGGCTTTCAATTTACGGTTGAAAGTGATTCAATATGTGTACATTACGATACAGCCATTTCCATCTTTGGTGATTGCTTGGGGTCACATTTTATTCCCAACTAGACTCACAGAGGTTCTGAAAGAGTTATTCCCTAAAAGATATTCACGCCATAGTAAAAGAATTACGGGTGGGTTTCTGTTTATTAGTCTCGGGAGTGTTTTTGTCTCGTGGAATAACAGGACTCAAAATGCATAGGAGTTCTACTCTGTTTATATATAGAAAAAAGAACGTATCCGTGATGAGAGTACGCTCATAATTGAATTACCGTCGCAATGATTCAATTATTTATCTAACGCATCCTTGTTACTACCAACAACTAGGATGCTTTTTATTGCGCTTATATTGAGCATATTTATTTCTATCAGCTTTTTTCAATACTTCCAAGTTCATCAGTAGTATATTTGTAGTTATTATTGCTTACATACTTAGCATTTGAGAGTAGTTGTTTCTTACCAAGAATTTAGTTCCTATACTGACACTTGTTGGACAGTTAGATGATATAGATAAAAAAACACCCTGAGAATACTGGATTCCCAAGGGTATTGATAAGTTTTAATTTGATATAATCTATTGTTTTGGCAATATTTTGGTGTCATTTCTAGTTGAGGATGTGCTAATGCTTATTTATGCCCTATGCAAAATGGGTTAGATCTTAACTGTTTGCCACGCCTTCTTTTCAGAGTGTGTTTGTCCACCTTTTTCAGAATTTCAAAGTCATCTTAACGAGCCTCTGATTCTATAAATTTATTAAGCTATATTTAATACTTATGCTTCGTACAAGTTATTGAGGAAAAATGTGAAGTTTTCTGAAATTAAGTTAACGTACTCATCTTTTAACTCATTATCTTCTTCAAAGTAATCCATATCACAAAAATACACTTTATCCTGCTCACTAATTGTTAAACAAATCAAGCTATCAGCAGGATCTACACCAATTGGAATTAAATTAGAAGGGACTATCTTGTTTGTACAATATTTCTCATAAAAACTCTCTAGATTTGAATCTGTTTCTTTCGATATAGGTAGAAACAACATTACTGAGGACGTAATGGTTCCATCTGCTGTCTTAAATCTTCTTTTCACTGGTTTACCACCGTTATTGAGAAGCAAAAACTTCTTATAATTTTCTGGGAGATTTACACCATATTCATTCTCGAATGCCTCAATATCTTGCCTTACTAATCGTTTAAATGAAAATTCAAAATTTAATTCCAATTATATCACTTCCTACTCCATTAAATATTTTCTAACGCATATAATCTCTCTAATAAGTCAGTAAATGAATCACACACTGAAGTTATTGTTGTTTCTTCACAGTCATAAAAAATAATTTTTGGTGATTTTTCATTGTAGCGATAGTCAAAACATAATAAATTACCAAAAGGATCTTTAGCAAAAGGAATTAATTTCTGAGATGAGAACTCATAAAACATTTTAATGTTTAAGTCTTTATTAGTAAAACTAATTAGATTATTGAAGACAGCTTCAATCCTTCCATCATCGCAATCAAAAATATTAGGTTCTGGGAAACCACCATTATTTTCTATTATGCACTGTTTATAGTCATCAGGTAGATTAAACCCAAATGAATTTTCAACTTCACCAATTTTCATTTCATCTAGCGGTTCTTCTGTAAAAATCCATTTAATTAATCCCATGAAATCATCTCCAAAATCTGCTTTTTAATTTCCCCTTTTCTACCAGCTTCACCTCCACCCCATATTGCTCTTCCACCAGTATGACTAGCCGATTGGTGTTCAAAATAGTCAACTATTTGTATTTTTCCTGGCTGTTGGTTGTGATGCCATGTTAAAGTTTGAGGTACTTTACCTGCTTCCAAAAATTCTATTTCTTGCTTTGTGAATTTTGTTGCCAATTCTGGATTTTCTTTTATTTCTTTGTATAACGATTTAGATAAATATTCAAATTGTACTGCGTCAGTTTCTAGATAAAGTTTCTCTGGTAAAGAAATTTCATGTTTTGCACTAAATATTGGAAAACCCTTTTTATCATATGCTACATTATACTCTTTTTCATTCTTTTTAGATATGAACGTATAAGTCGTTGTTCCATCCTCATTACGAACTTTGCTTGTGAAATTTCTAGGTTTATTAGGCTTTCTAGTATACGGAGGTTGATTCCTTACTGCTTCAACCATTGCATTCTCAAATTTTTCTTTATTAATTGTCTGAGTCTTCTTAGTATTACCCGTACCCTTAGCCCCAACATCTGCATTCTTTATTTCAACCTTAACATCGACATCTCCACTTTTTATACTCGTAGGAATATCTGTTTTTGCGAATGGCATATTGAATGTAAGGGCATTTGGCGTACCCATTTGGTAATGAGTGTTAGTTAAGATATCTAGTTTATTTTGAGTTTTGCCTAGTGAACTGTTGACGACATCTTGGTAAATTGGCGAATAGATGGACTCCATCTTCTCTGTACTTACCACTTTACTTACTTGATTTAAATCGTTACCTTTTAAGGCTAATTTTCCACCCGTACTTGCCCAGCCAGCAACGGGAATCATCGCTCCAAAAGAAAGAGTCGCATTTAATGCATCCCCTCTCGCCGCATAGATAACACCATTTACGCCATCTGCTGCTTCACCAAAAACAGGTACAAGCCCTGCAATATCTAATCCAACCTGAAAATAATCTAGTAATTTGTTTTCTTTCGGTTTGTCGACTTTAACGATTTCTTCTTCCTTATATTCAACTTTAGAAACAATTTCATAGAAAACTATTTGGCTTCAACATACTCTTTAATGAGTAAACCATTATTCAATGGTGTTTACGATATGTTGTAAATTTTGATATCGTTTATCTTCGGCAGGTAAAACCGCTTTATTTTCTGTAGGCATGGATATTTTCCCACTACGCCTACCAACTGTATTCATATCCATATCGTTATGTGGATTCAATAATTACCATTCACGATATTTCAATTGTCTTTTGTTATCTTTGTGATTGATCCAGTAGTGCTCAATCTTTTGAACATCTAATCGGAATAGTTTATTCATCGCTTCACACCTTTTTATCTATTCACAGTCTTCCTTTTAACCAATCCAACTTTATCCTAATAAGACTACTCCTGATCGATCGCTATATGATCTTCTACAAAGAATCAAGAAGACAATGGAATCTACAAAAAGATGACTCCGGTGGAATACCGAAGTCATCTAATAGTTGCTTAAGTAGCAGGTTACTTTTATTATACTGTCCGAAATTTATGGCACAGTTCATCAGCTCCTGCACTAAAAATAGTAGACACTAAATATTTTATACTTTTAGCAAAAAATACTCTATTTATTTATAAACATTTTCTGAGTTAACATATCCTTCATTAACTTTTTATCTCGTTCTGAGAAATCTCTAAAAAACAAGAAATTATTCTATAGCTTTCTTAGCTATAGGAAGCAACTCCTTTAGCTCTTCTTCAGTAAATAATTTTTGATTATCAGGAACTTGGATAAGTAATTCTGGAAAACTTCGGACAAAAGCTTTATTTCTTTCTAATTCCTCATTTTTACTAGGTGGCCACTGCCCTGTTTCTGCATAAACCTTTACTTCATAGGCATCTTCAGCAGATTTAAATGCTTTTTCCATGACTTCTTTTGAAATAGGATAAAAGACGGGTTCGTCGTAAGGTCCTTGAGCCCATGAAATCTGGAAATTCCCTTCATTTTTAATAATAGCGAAACCATCACCTCGATGAATTTTCTCCATAATTCTACCTCCTTATTTATATTTGTTAGTATACACTAGAAAAAAAGTGAAAATGGTTTAGGTTTCCGTATCATTTCCCAGTCATCTCTGCAACATCAATACTACTTACTAATAATTGTCCTCCTTGTTCAATCAAAAAAACCGCATACAGTTAGTGACTGTACACGCTCTGAATAAATTATTGTCGACAACAATCTATATTTATTTTTCTGATACTTCCTTATCGTTGGTAGCAATTTGGGAGTTTTTTAATTGGCCTATATTATTTATTTTGATCCGAAAACCGAATTCCTCACGCTCAAATGTTAAAAGTCCAGCCTGTTCAAGTTCGTTCAATTGAATGGATGCAGCATCTACTTTTTTACGGGTATACGCTCCGATTAGTAGGTCAAAGTCGATTAACTCGGGTTTACCTTGTTCCAATAGATTACATAGGTTACTGATTAATTTGTCCATATTACCGCCTCCAATTATTGTCGTTTGGTTGTGCTGTTCATCCAGCGGGTTATGATGCTGTTCGTTCGCCAATGTCGTTGACATTTTCCTGTCTGTTTTTCATTTATCTATTAATGTACTTATTGGGGGTACATTAATAGAGGATTTACACAATATTAATGATAAATTATAAATTATACAGGTAGATAAAAATTTAATATAATAAAAATCTATGTTATATATACCCCCAATAAGTACACTATTAGATTTACACTTAATACGGTAATTCTTCCAATTTAAAATCCAACCTATTTACAGGTTTTCTCTGCGACTTCAACATCTCAAAGTATTCCTCCTTCTTCATGATTTTAATTTTATTATATGCTACGGGATCTTTACTGAAGGAATCATAATCATTTGTAATATAAGTGGTTGCTTTTCTATCTTTTGCCTTCATATTAATTGCAAAAAACTCCTGATTATGTTTGAAGTCCACCCATAAATGGTCTCGAATGATGACGAGTAAAGGTGGGACTTTCCCATCATTTGACCATTGTTGACTAATATGGCACTTGCTATACTTAAAGACAAAAAGGCGGAGTAATGGCGGTATTTTTACGTCTTTATGGGTTCCTGTTTGATTTGTCTCGGGAGCTTAATGACTCGCAACATAACAAGAACAAGTGTTCATTTGTGCTTTAAGTCATACATAAAGAAGAACGTGTCCAGTTGGTAGCTGGCACGCTCAAATATTAGCAGACGGGCATCTTGTAACTGTTGTAGTTGTTGTAGTTGGATCGCTACTGCATCTACTTTCTTTCTGTTGTACGCTCTAGGGATTAAGTCGTCAAAGTCGATTAGTTCCGCCTTACCTGGTTTCAATAGCATTGTAAGCTTGTTATGTGCCGCCTTTCCTTTCATATAAGTAGCGTCTGTCTGTCATTCCAATTAACGCTTGAGCTATATATGCCCTTTGTGTTCTTTCGTATTCTCCAATGATTCCATAATTTCATTAATATAAATTTTTTGAAATCTGTATATTTTGGTTTTTCAATATAGCCTGTGAAAAACTGGTCTAGCTTTCCCCCCAAAAAGAACGTACGCTTAATGTTGAATTAACGTCGGCAATGATTTAATTATTTATCTAACGCATTCTGTTTCTACCAACAACTAGGAAGTTTTTTATTGCGTTTATATCATGCAAGATAATCCTCATCGAGATGCCTAAATGGTTCAACCTTTATGAGCTATGAATTTCAGTAAAGCATTATCCAATCTCGTCCAAAGCTTTATATTCTTGCACAAAAAAAGCACTTGCTGCCTAATTACAATCAAGTGCTTAATGGTTAGCTATATGAAGTTATTCACTTACAAATTTCACCTTAAAACAACAATCTTGTTTAATTTCCTAAGTTTATGGTTTGTTCTACTTCTTAGGTTTAAAATGTCATCACGCCTAGTTATCGTTCTTAATTCAATATCTAAGTATTTATAGCTTATTTAAACTAAATTACTAATTAGTTCTACTTATATGGAACAGTACCAATAAATTTAATTTCTATATTTTCCGTTTCGTCTCCACTTTTCGCTTCATCGTATTGAAAATCATAGAGCACAATAACAGAATTAATCCAGTCTGCTAAATTATCACCATTTAATAACTCTTTTATATTCGGAATAATTACTTCGCTATAAGAAAAATCATTTAAAATGTCGTCTATATTTTTTTGGGGGTCTTCATAGAAACAAATTTCAATGTTATCTTCATCATAATAACCAAATTCAAAGTTTGTACCAAACTTTGAGTCTATTGAATCCCCATCTTCCGTATACTCTATATCAACATACTCTTCAATATTTTCAAACGATTTAGAAACGCCAAACCACACTGAAACCATACCACTATATTCCATAATTTCACTCCTCATTTTTTTAGATTACCTGGTAAACCCTCTATTCCACCCTTGTATCTATAATGAGACCACATCTGTAACCGTCTTGCAAATGTATCATAGTCAAGGGATGTGTCTATTATCTCTAATATTTCATTATGCGCTCTCTTAGAACCAGGAGCACGATGATGTCTACCTGGTGGATTAATAAACTCAACATCTTTTGTTGGCGTTCTCAATTCTTGGATTTGTTCAGCACTTATACCCCACCTTTTGAAAGTAGGTGCTCTTGCAATCATTAACCATTCATGTAATTTTCCAGGCGATCTCAATCTTGAAGAAATTACTTTTCTAACTTCCGGATTAGCCCACGCTATTTCTAATTCATCTATGGTTATATTATCATACCATTTTATAAACTCACCATCTCTGACACTTGGGATATCTTCAGGGTTAAAAATATTTGTACGAGAAGTGATTTCAACAAAATTATCTTGGATAACTTCTGATTTTCTTTGATTCGGAGTTTGTCTTTTTACTGTAGTTTCACCCGTACCCTTAGCCCCAACATCCGCATTCT
The DNA here is from genome assembly GCF_057669885.1 of Sporosarcina sp. Y1011. Classification (NCBI taxonomy): domain Bacteria; kingdom Bacillati; phylum Bacillota; class Bacilli; order Caryophanales; family Caryophanaceae; genus Sporosarcina; species Sporosarcina sp. Y1011. The sequence goes on from NZ_JBYHFP010000014.1 coordinate 38,411, forward strand.
TTATTTCAGTCTTAACATCGACATCTCCACTTTTGATACTCGTAGGGATATCCGTTTTTACTGGTGGCATTTTGAATGTAAGGGCATTTGGCGTACCCATTTGGTAATGAGTGTTAGATAAGATATCTAGTTTATTTTGAGTTTTGCCTAGTGAACTGTTGACGACATCTTGGTAAATTGGCGAATAGATGGACTCCATCTTCTCTGTACTTACCACTTTACTTACTTGATTTAAATCGTTACCTTTTAAGGCTAATTTTCCACCCGTACTTGCCCAGCCAGCAACGGGAATCATCGCTCCAAAAGAAAGAGTCGCATTTAATGCATCCCCTCTCGCCGCATAGATAACACCATTTACGCCGTCTGCTGCTTCACCAATAACAGGTACAAGCCCTACAATATCTAATCCAACCTGAAAAAAATCTAGTAATTTGTTTTCTTTCGGTTTGTCGACTTTAACGATCTCTTCTGCTTTATATTCAACTTTGGAAACAACTTCATAGAAAACTGTTTTGCCTGCAACATACTCTTTAATGAGTAAACCATTTTCATACTCATGATATTTTATATTTTCCTCTAAGTTTTCTTCGATAGTCGTAACTTTCTTTCCTTCCAGGGTTTGAAAAGTCGCTGCAGTAATCATCATACCGATTAGCTGTTGATGTTCCTTTACCCATACGTCACTAGGATTTAAGTACACTTTTGGGAACAGTTCCGTTCTAATTTCACTTCTAAACGTCAGAACATTCCATTGGCTCGGGACGAAGCTGATATCCTTTACCCCTGCTTGGAACAGTCCCTCCATATCCGTAAGCCACGTGTTCATCGTCTGCAAATCTTGTTCAATGGGATGTAGTGCGGAAGTCTGCGTTGCATCAAATTCATAAAGTTGTGAGATGGTATCATCACTTTTTCTCTTAGAACGAATGACTCCCTCCTGCACTCCGCTATCATCCAAGTGGGGCAGTCCGACAATATCACTCACCTGATCCATGATACTGTTTGCCTCATCCGTCAAACTAGCGGTGAGATGTCCAATAAGCGTAAGTCCCTGTTCTAGCTCTCCCTCTAGGAATTGTTCTAATATGTACCCAGATGAATCAGGTTCGAGTGAATGAAGTGCTGCCTCCATCTGGTGAAGCACTTGTTTGAACTGTTCGGAAAACAACTGGAAAAAATGAAGAAATGGTAAATGACATTCCTGGTAAAAGGAACGGATGGCATTACCTCCCGCTCCTTTAAATTGTTCCTCCATCTGAACTAGACCCTTCACTATATGGTGGATCGCTTCCATTTCACTGCTTAGCCTGTCCAACATAGTAAAGTTGCGCTGCAGCCCACCCTGAAATAAATCTACATCCAATATTTTCATAGGCATTGCCTCAGTTTGAATATAGCCACATCACAATATTTTTTAGTATACAATAATACCCCACAGGTGAACATTCTTCTCCCCCTCTAGTAATCTATGAACAGTTATTATATTCCATTTTTCGTGAGAGTGCAAAGGAAGGAGTTATAATATTACAAAAAAGGAATATGTTTTAGTTTTGTCTGCCTGTGCACCAGACAATTCTGAGTCGTGTCCGTATTGCACCGTACCGCCTCCCCCCATATATGAACTTGCTAAAGCCCAATTTATAGGGGTTAAACGGGTGTCACAAAGTGCTATTATCGTTATAAAATGTTGCTTTTATTTTCTATTAAATATCTCTTTCCCCTCCCCATAAATTCAGCTTTTTAATATATATCCTTTTCAGAGTCTTTATACTCAGTAATAAGAAATCCAACTTTAGATGTTTGATGGTTTCGACCTTTAAAGTCTCTTCCATCAATACCATAGGCTGACCATCCTTCTTTTCCAATGTAAAAAGTCAGTATGTTCTTGTATGCGAACTTTTTAGCTACTTGATCTTCACTGATGAATTTTAACTTATTCTGAGTTAGAAACTTACAGATTCTCTCTTGTGAATTATCCATTTTCACTCATCCTATCATTTTTAAATGAAATGTTCTTTTATTGTTTGGCGGGAAAAGAGTAGCGGATTATAGTTTTGTCTGCCTGTTCATCACACAATTCGAATTAATTCTGAATCTTGTCTGAATTACACCGTGCACAGGCAGCACTCACTAGGTACCGCAAAATCCCCTAAACAAAAGACGATCTCATCAAAAGATGAAATCGTCTTTGTTATATATTGTTGCCATAATGATGCCACACATCGCTTAAACGTTGCTGTGACAACAAGTATGGAGACGGTGGGAGTCGAACCCACGTCCAGAGGCTCTAACACTTAAGCATCTACGCGTGTAGATTGTCTATTTGGATTCGCGTGGCATTATGCCGGCAATCAGGGCGTCATGTACGCTATCTTGGAAGTCTCTTCCGGCTGCCTCAAGAGGCAACAGCCGTCGTATCCCACTAAAGGTTGAGCCCTACAAATGCCACATGGGCGATGGAAGTGTAAGGCAGATTCAACAGCTTACGCTGCGAATGCTAGGTTGTTGTTAGTTTTGCCTGTTATTATAAGGTGCCGTTTCTGACGGAGCCGGGCCCTCCGACGCGCAACTCAAGCTCAGACGACCCCTGTCGAATCCGTAACGCCCCCAAAGGGATGTCAGGATGGCCTTTTTCAAGGCTTCTGAACTACTTGAACACTAATCAGTATACCTCATTTTTACATAAACTTCAATACTTTTGTTTATCTCTAAGCGCACGATCTATTTCACGTTTTGCATCTTTTTTCTTGAGATCCTGGCGTTTATCGTAATCTTTCTTCCCTTTACCTACACCTATTAATACTTTTGCAAAACCGTCTTTTAAATACATCTTAATCGGAACAATTGAAGTTCCCTGTTCTTTCGTTTGTCCAATCAATTTGCTAATCTGTTTTTTATGGAGCAACAGTTTCCTCGACCTAACCGGATCATGATTAAACTGATTCCCGTGGTCATATGGACTAATATGCATATTGGTAATCCATGCTTCGTTATTGCGGATTCTTACAAAAGCGTCCCTCAGTTGGACTTTACTATTGCGAATTGCTTTGATTTCAGTACCTAGAAGGACAATACCTGCCTCAATCGTTTCTTCTATTGCAAAATCATGATTCGCCTTTTTATTAACAGCGACTACTTTCCCCTGGCCTTTCGCCATTTCTTTCACCCCTTAATCCATTACGCCCCGGCGTAATTGCGTCCCAATTTCGAATTGCGCTTGTGCCTGCAGGACGCAGGTAGGTAACCTTTCAAAACTTGTGACATCCCGCCGGAGGCTTAACTTGGGAGCGGCCTATACCGCTCCAATTTTATTTTTTCTTTTTAGGCTTAGGTTTACTGCCCGCTTTTTTAGCCGCGCCTTCATAAAACTTTTTCTTTTTGCTATATGTTCCGGTTTTCTTTTTATCTTTTGACTTGTCACCGGGTTTACTGTCACCGTCTCTTTTCTTTGCATGGATGACTTTCGGCGATTCCTTACGTGTACGACGGACATTTTGTTTCATCCCAACGATTTCAAAATCAATTGCCGATTCCTCCGGTTTTACGGAAATCACTTTCACAGTTACTTCATCGCCAAGCCTAAATTGCTTACCAGAGTGTTCCCCAATCATCATCATTTGTCTATCGTCAAATCGGTAATAATCATCCGTCATATGACTGACATGGACAAGTCCTTCGATTGTGTTCTCTAGTTCGACAAACAAACCGAAGTTTGTCACCGACGAGATAACTCCTTCAAATTCTTCTCCAATTTTATCGAGCATGAACTGAGCTTTTTTCAATGACTCTGTATCGCGTTCAGCTTCGACCGCACGACGTTCCCGTTCAGATGTATGCTCAGCGATATCGGATAATATCGCGCTCCAATGCGCAAGCGTCTGTGCCGAAACATCTTTTTCGATTAGATATGTCCTGATCAAGCGATGAACAATCAAATCTGGGAAGCGACGGATGGGTGCCGTGAAATGGGTATAAAATTCTGTGGATAATCCAAAGTGTCCCAGACTTTGATCTAAATACTTCGCCTGTTGCATCGAACGAAGAAGCATTGTAGAAATAACCGTTTCTTCTGGAAGACCCTCAATCGATTCAACGATTTCCTGCAATGCTTTTGGATGGACCTTATTCCCCGTTCCTTTTACAACAACGCCAAAGTTAGTTAGAAATTCGAAAAAGCGTTGTAATTTCTCAGCCTTTGGATCTTCGTGAATTCGGTAAATGAAAGGTACTTTAAGCCAGTGGAAATGTTCCGCGATCGTTTCGTTCGCAGCAAGCATGAATTCTTCAATAAGGCGTTCTGATACAGTACGCTCCATAATGACAACATCGGTTGGCCATCCTTTTTCATCAACAAGGATTTTCGATTCCTTGAAATTGAAATCAATGGCTCCACGATCTTCTCTCTTCTGTTTCAAAATACCCGCGAGGTCAGCCATATGGTTAATCATTGGAACGACATGTGCATATTGAGCTGAAAGTTCTTCATCTTTTTCTTCGATGATTTTATAGACTTCTTGATAGGTCATACGTTCTTTGGAGCGGATCACACTCTCAAATATTTCGTGTTCGACGACTTTCCCATTACGATTTATCGTCATTGCGCAAGACAAAGTAAGCCTATCAACGCCTGGGTTCAATGAACAAATTCCGTTCGATAATCTATGCGGCAACATCGGAATAACTCTATCCGTCAAGTAAACGCTTGTTCCACGGTCGTAAGCATCATCGCCCATTGGAGAGTTTTCCGTCACATAATAGCTGACATCCGAAATATGAACAGATAATATATAGTTACCATTGTCATTTTTCACAACTGAAATGGCATCATCAAGGTCTTTCGCATCCGCACCATCAATTGTAATTGCGAGTTCTTCACGAAGATCACGACGTTTAAACAAATCTTCTTCCTGAACTTCATCAGGGATTTTATTTGCCTGGTCTAGTACTGCTTGTGGAAAATCAATTTCAATTCCATGCTTATGGATAATGGACAAGATGTCCACGCCAGGATCATTTCTGTGTCCAAGGATTTGTGTCACCATACCTGTTGCTGATTTCCCGTCAACTGGCCAGTCAGTTATTTCAACAACGACTTTGTGGCCGTCAACTGCATCGAGTGAATCACCTTTTCCAATGAATACATCCATAGGCAGTTTTTTATCGTCGGGAACAACGAAACCGAAGCCTTTATTGTCCTGGTACATGCCTACAACTTTAGTAGTTTTACGTTCCACGACACGCGTAATTACCCCTTCACGTCTTCCATCTGATGCGGCATTAGCGACACGTACGAGAACAGTATCTCCGTTCATAGCGCCATTCACTTCATGTGGCGGGATGAAAACATCGTCCATTCCTTCAGTTTCCGGCGCAAAAAAACCGAAGCCTTTTGCATGTCCGATGAATTTACCACGTAATAGGTTCATGCCTTCTGGCACACCATAACGATTCGATCTCGAGCGAATGATTAGCCCTTTTTGTTCAAGATGCACGAGCATTTTTACAAGTTCTTTGAATTCTGCAGCTTGTTCAAATCCCATAACTTCTTGTATTTCCTGCACAGTTAGTGGCTTATAAGTTTCTTCTTTCATTAGAGACAGCAATTTTTCTTGCATGTCTTTTTCTAAACTATCCAATTGCGTCACTCCTTCTAAGTCTATAGCATGGTCATAAGTCTTATTGTTCACACATTCCAGTTTAATGATTCCAGAAATTCAAAAATATCTTCATGAAGTTTCATTTTTTCCGGTCCGAGTGTAATAACATGCCCCGATTTTTCATACCATTTGATTTGTTTTTCATTTGATTCTGTAGTCTTATAAATGACATTTGCGGAATCAGGATCAATCACTTCATCGAGTGTTCCTTGGACGACGAATAGCGGGGAATAGATGTGATCGATATTGTCCCGCACCTCGTAGACAAGCTCGCGAAGATCTTTGAGTGAAGGCATTGTTTCGCCACGTAAGTCCTCAATATCAAGTTCAATTTCTTCTTCGCTTTTTCCTTCATATTTCTTATATTCACGTGCATATTTAATAACACCCTCATACATTACATCCGTCGTTCTCATCGACATTGGCGCGCACATCGTAATAATGCCTTTCACTGGTTTGTTATACCCTAATTTCAGTGAAAATACGCCACCTAGGGATAATCCAGCTACTGCGATTTCATCGTAACCCGCTTCTTGCAATTGACGGTAGCCTGAAAGAACATCTTCCCACCATTCTTCAGGACCAGTATGTATTAACTCTTCTGGCGGTACGCCATGGCCTTTATAATGAGGCGCAAGTGTTGTATATCCTTTTTTCTCAAGAAATCGTCCTAGCATTCGGACATCTGCTGAAGTACCTGTAAATCCGTGAAGAAGTAAGACTGCACGTTTCCCTCTCTCGAAAAAAAATGGTTTAGGTTGTGCAATTCTCAATTCAATCATCCTTTCTTCGAAAAGCGCAAGGCGTCTGGAATCTTGACAACGACGCCAGTAGCGAAACTTATACTTTCTTATTTTTTATAAAAAATGCCTGACCAGTCGGAAGGTCAGGCGATAGTGGTCTATTTATAGTTTAACATGCAAAAGATTATACTTTCATAATGACGATTGCCAATACGATAAACAAAACGGCAAGTACAACAGTAACCCTTTGAAGTACAAGGTCAAGTCCACGCGCTTTTTGTTTTCCGAATAGCTGTTCCGCTCCACCAGAGATGGCTCCTGATAGACCTGCGCTTTTCCCAGATTGCAATAATACGACTACGATCAATGATAGTGCTACGATTACGAGCAGTGTCATCAGCAAAGCATGCATTTTGTTCCACCTCCCGATTCGAACTTCACAACAGTTTTATTTTACCAAAGACGGGCAGTGGATACAACCTATTGTACTACTTTTAAGTCATAAGTCTATACAACGTAAGGTTTCGTTTGCCACATAATCTTAAATAACTCGTTGCTTTATAGATCCTATTCATTCACATCAACACAAAACCCCGCACGAGGCGGGGCTATGTGAACACCTATTATTTTTTAAGGTTATAAAACGTCTTCTCACCTAGATAAACAGCAGTATCATCTAGCTGATCTTCAATACGTAATAATTGGTTGTATTTTGCAACACGGTCCGTACGTGAAGGTGCGCCAGTTTTAATTTGACCTGCGTTTGTCGCAACTGCGATATCAGCGATTGTCGTATCTTCTGATTCACCCGAACGGTGAGAAATGATTGCTGTATAGCCTGCACGCTTCGCCATTTCAATTGCATCGAACGTTTCAGTCAATGTACCGATTTGGTTCACTTTAATAAGGATTGAGTTACCAATACCTTCTTGAATGCCTCGTTCAAGCTTTTCTGTATTCGTTACGAATAAGTCATCTCCGACAAGTTGAACTTCTTTACCTAAGCGTTCAGTCAATAGTTTATGACCCGCCCAGTCGTTTTCATCCAAACCGTCTTCGATAGAGATAATCGGATATTTACTGCAAAGTTCTTCGTACCAGTTCACCATTTCTTCAGACGTTCTAACGACGCCTTCTCCAGCGAGATTATATGTGCCGTCGTCTTTGTTGAAGAATTCGGAAGCCGCTACGTCCATCGCAAGAAGGACATCTTCACCCGGCGCGTAGCCAGCTTTTTCGATTGCTTCAAGGATGATTGACAATGCCTCTTCGTTGGATGACAAGTTCGGAGCAAAGCCGCCTTCATCGCCAACTGATGTATTTAACCCTTTACCTTTTAAGACTTCTTTCAGGCTATGGAAAATTTCAGTTCCCATGCGCAGACCTTCGTGGAACGATTCTGCACCGACTGGCATAACCATGAATTCTTGAATGTCGATGTTGTTATCGGCATGCTCACCACCGTTAAGAATATTCATCATCGGTACCGGTAATTGTCTAGCATTGATGCCGCCTAGGTACTGGTAAAGTGGAATGTCTAGATAATCTGCAGCTGCATGCGCAACAGCAATTGATACACCTAGAATCGCATTTGCACCTAACTTCCCTTTATTTTCAGTTCCATCAAGTTCTATGAGTGCATGATCTATCGTTACTTGATCAAGTACCGAGTATGAATCTTCCAATTCCTCTGAAATGACTTCATTCACATGATCAACCGCTTGCAGGACACCTTTGCCAAAGTAGCGTTCTGGATCACCATCACGTAATTCCACTGCTTCATACTCACCAGTAGATGCGCCAGATGGAACGATGGCACGACCGAATGCACCGCTTTGTGTAAATACTTCAACTTCTACTGTTGGATTCCCACGTGAATCAAGTACTTCTCTAGCTTGAATAAGTGTAATGATTGGCATGTATTTCTCCCCTTTTAAAATAATGGTGTGCCGGTCATTTCTGCCGGTTGTTCTATTTGTAACAATTTTAGCATTGTTGGAGCCAGGTCTGCGAGTATTCCACCTTCCCGCAAAGAAACTCCTGATTTCGTAATAATCACTGGAACAGGATTCGTCGTGTGTGCCGTCATCGGTGCGCCGTCCTGCGTAATCACTTCATCGGCGTTGCCATGATCAGCCGTGATGATAGCAGAACCGCCTTTTGCGTGAATTGCATCGATAACTTTACCTAGGCAAAAATCCACTGTTTCAATCGCCTTAATCGTCGGTTCCAACATTCCACTGTGCCCTACCATATCCGGATTTGCGAAGTTAAGAATAATCGCATCGAAGCGATCTGCTTCAATTCCTTCAATCAAGGATTCAGTTACTTGAAAAGCACTCATCTCAGGTTGCAAGTCATATGTTGCAACTTTAGGCGAGGCTATCAAAATTCGTTCTTCTCCTTCGAACTTATCTTCCCGTCCACCGCTCATGAAAAAGGTAACATGTGGATACTTTTCTGTTTCTGCAATCCGAAGTTGAGTTAAGCTGTTTCGAGAAATAACTTCGCCAAGCGTATTTTCTAAGTTTTCACTATTATAGACGACATCTGCTGTGATGTCGTCACTATAATGTGTAAATGTGACAAACTTCAAATCTTTATACATTTTAACTCCTGTTTCAAATTCTCCGAATGTAGAATCCGTTAACGCACGTGATAATTGAATGGCACGATCTGGTCGGAAGTTAAAGAATACAACTGCATCTCCATCTTCTATCGTCGCAACTGGCTGGCCAAGTTCTTCAATAATGAAAGGGACTACGAATTCATCATGAACGCCCCGTTCATATGATGCCAGTACGCCGGCAGTTGGCGTAACTGCTGTCAAGGCATTACCTTCTACAATCGCCTGGTAGACCTTTTCCAATCGCTCCCAGCGCTTATCACGATCCATTGCGTAGTAGCGCCCTGAAATGCTCGCAAATTTACCTATGCCGAGTTCTTGCATAACTGTTTCAGTTTTCTCAATGTAAGAAAGGGCAGATTGTGGACTCACATCTCGGCCGTCAAGGAAAGCATGGACGAAGACTTTTTCAATTCCATTCATCTTTGCAAGTCGAAGAAGTGCAAACAAATGCTCATAATGACTATGGACTCCGCCGTCTGATAATAATCCCATCAAGTGAAGTGCAGAGCCATGTTTCTTAGCATGTTCTACTGCCCGTAAAAGTGTCTCATTGTCGAAAAAGTTTGCTTCTCTAATTGATTTATTTATACGTGTTAGATTTTGATAAACAACTCGGCCGGCACCAATATTTAGATGGCCTACTTCAGAATTACCCATCTGCCCTTCAGGTAGACCTACCGCTTCTCCACTAGCTGTCAGCGTTTCATGTGGGAAGTTGTTCCAGAGAATATCGTAATTCGGCTTATTAGCCAGTGCAACGGCATTGCCTATCTTGTCGTCTCTAAGGCCAAAGCCATCCATTATGATTAAAGCTACCGGACTTTTACGCATTTGCCCCAGCCTCTAACAGTTTCAAGAATGAATTAGGGTCCAAACTAGCACCGCCGACAAGAGCGCCATCAATATGTTCCATTGCTAAAAGTTCTACAATGTTATCAGGCTTAACACTGCCGCCGTACTGAATACGAATTTGATCTGCAACTTGTTTCGTAAACAGCTCTCCGATTGTCGAGCGAATTACGCCACACACCTCATTCGCATCTAACGCAGTAGCCGTTTTTCCGGTTCCGATAGCCCAGATTGGTTCATAGGCAATAACCGCTGTTGCAGCTAAATCAGAACTGATTCCTTCGAAAGCTTTCTGCACTTGTAAAGCAACGATATCGTTGGTTTTGCCACTTTCACGTTCTTCAAGTGATTCTCCTACGCAGACGATTGGCGTTAGCTTGTACTCGAATGCAGCATGAACTTTTTTGTTTACAGTGTCATTTGTTTCGTTGAAGTACTGACGACGTTCAGAATGGCCGAGGATGGCATAATTTACGCCAATCGCCGAAAGCATCGCAGGGCTTACTTCTCCCGTGTATGCTCCTTCTTTCGTATCGTGCATTGTTTGTGCGCCTATACCGAGCACCGATTCTTTTGTAATCTGTGCAAGTTCAGAGAGATATAAAGCAGGTGGACAGATAACTGCTTCCACTCTTTCTGAAACGGGTATCTTTCCTTTCACTACTTCAACGAAGTCTCTCGCTTCGTCTGCATTCTTATACATTTTCCAGTTCCCTGCAATAATTCGTTTTCGCAAAATGTTTCCCTCCGTTTAGTAATCGTTCAGTGCAGTGACCCCTGGCAAGTCTTTCCCTTCCATAAATTCAAGAGATGCACCCCCGCCAGTGGAAATATGATCCATTTTTTCTGCAACGCCAAACTTTTCGACAGCGGCAGCAGAATCGCCTCCACCAATGACCGTGTAGGCTTTTGTTTCAGCCATCGCTTCAGCAACTTGTTTGGTTCCCCCAGCGAATGGCTCCATTTCAAACACACCCATCGGTCCGTTCCAGATAATTAGACTTGAATCTTTAATAACATCCGAATACAATGCCGCTGTTTCCGATCCGATATCGAGTCCCATCCATCCTTCTGGTATGGCGTCAATTTTCACCGTTTTCGTATTCGCATCTTTCGAAAAAGCATCAGCGATTACAGCGTCAATCGGTAAATATAAGTTAACGCCTTTTTCTTTAGCCTTTTGAATAAATGATTCCGCCAAGTCGACTTTATCCTCTTCAAGCAATGAATTTCCTGTTTCATAGCCTTGTGCTTTCGTAAATGTATACGACAGTCCCCCGCCAATTAACAAGTTATCCACTATATCTAAAAGATGATCGATGACGTCAATTTTGTCCTTCACTTTAGCTCCACCGATAATCGCTGTAAACGGACGCTCAGGCTCCGACAAAGCTTTGCCCAGAATATCCAGTTCTTTTTCAAGTAATAGTCCAGAAACAGCTGGAATATACGCTGCGATTCCGGCCGTAGATGCATGAGCACGATGTGCAGCACCGAAAGCGTCGTTGACGAAGTAATCAGCTAATCCTGCAAATTCCTTTGCAAGTTTTGCATCATTTTTCTCTTCTCCCGCATGGAACCTGACATTTTCAAGCAGAACGATATCGCCGTTTTTCATTGTTGAAATGGCTTTCTCCACTTCGCTTCCAATGGACGAATCGAGTTTTGTAACCGGCTTACTCATCAGTTCAGCAAGTTTGACCCCTGCAGCGGTAAGCCGCATGTCTTCATTCACTTCGCCTTTTGGACGTCCTAAATGACTTGCAAGAATGACTTTTGCGCCTTGTCCGACCAAATATTCAATCGTTGGGATTGCTGCACGGATTCTCGTATCATCCGTAATCTTCCCATCCTCCATAGGCACATTGAAATCTACCCGGCAAAAAACCCGTTTCCCTTCAAACTGCATATCCTTCATCGTCTTTTTCGACACCATGAAAAACGCCACCTTCAAGTTAAATTTAAAAAGGAGGAACGGGGTAACCCCGTTCCTCTTACCCAACTATATTATAAGCCGTCTACTGATGTATGGCTATATTTAACCTTTTACAAGCCTTTTTCGTACATGTAGAGAGCCAAATCAATACAACGTGCAGAGTAAGCTGTTTCGTTGTCGTACCAAGAAATTACTTTAATCATGTTTTTCTCGAGCACCATTGTTGAGAGACCATCTACAGTCGAAGAGGAAGGATTTCCATTATAGTCTTTTGAAACTAATGGCAGTTCATTGTAGACTAAGAAACCTTTCAATTCATTCTCAGCTGCATGTTTGAAGGCATTGTTCACATCTTCCACTGTCACATCTGTCCCGAGTTCTGCAACGAAATCGACAAGTGAAACGTTCGGCGTTGGTACACGCACAGCCATGCCATCAAGTTTTCCTTTTAACTCTGGAATTACGATTGTCACTGCAGATGCCGCACCAGTTGTTGTCGGAATCATTGATTCGGCAGCTGCACGAGCACGTCTGAAATCCTCATGTGGTAGGTCTAGAATGCGCTGATCATTCGTATAAGAATGAATTGTAGTCATCAAACCGCGTTTTACGATGAATTGATCATTTAGAACTTTCACGACTGGAGCTAGACAATTTGTCGTACAAGATGCATTTGATACGATATCGTCTAATTCTGGATTGTATGTTTCATGGTTAACACCCATAACGAGTGTTGTTAGTTCACCTTTAGCTGGGGCAGAAAGAATGACTTTTTTTGCTCCTGCTTCTAAGTGTTTGCTCAATTTTTCCTTGTCGCGGAAGACGCCAGTCGAATCAATAACAACATCGACTCCAAGCTCTCCCCACGGTAGTAGTGCTGGGTCTCTCTCTTCGTAGACTCTAACTTTTTTACCGTTTACAACAAGCGTATTCTCTTCTGAACTGACTTCAGCGTCGAAAATGCCATGCACGGAGTCATATTTCAATAGATGTGCGAGCATTGCTGCGTCAGTCAAATCGTTTACTGCTACGATTTCAATATCTTTTTGTTTCATGGCCTCACGAAATACAACCCGTCCAATTCTTCCAAATCCATTAATCGCAATTTTCAATGTCATAGGATATTCCTCCAGTATATTTAATGTATTTAACCGTTAACTTTAACTACAAAAACCCTGTTTAAACCTGTTCCCTGAATAGAACCAACTTAGTCATGTACCGGTTTATTTATCAGCAAGTATCTTCAGCATTTCAGTTGCTGCGCCTTCATCTGTAACTAAATTTGTCTGCTTCGGAGCACTAGCCATATAAGCTAGGATAGCTTCTGCTTTACTGCTACCTCCTGCAACCGAAATAAGAAGTGGAACCTTCGTTAGATGTTTAGTCTGAATACCAACAGTCCTTAGTCTATGAACAGCGTTCCCATCCTGGTCGAAATAATAACCGAATGCTTCTCCTTTTGCGCCGAGGTTAAGCATTATTTGTTGTTCTTCCTCTGGCGATTTCCGCATAGTTGCCATTGTTTGCGCGTCACCGATTCCATGCATTACACAGTCTGTTGTTTCATAAAGTTCAAGCATTTTCAAAACAGAAGGTTCTTTTCTGAACACTTCATGCGCTTCCTCACTTAACGACTCGGGGTAATAAAATGTACTGTATGTACCCCCAGATGCTGAGGCGAAAGTTGCCGCTATGACATTTGCCTGCATGCCAATGTCATCCCCCACTCCGCCCCGAGCAGCTATAAACAACAAATCAGCGGCATTGTCGAGCTTTTCTATATAAGGAGGGATCGACGCAATCGTACTTCCTCCAGTAACAGCAACTATTTTGCCCTTACCAATCTTTGTGGAAAATAGCTTCGCCGCTTCCATACCGAGTAAATTTTTCGATGAAGTATCTATATCAGAATTACCCGAAACAACTTTGACTGATTGGATGCCTAATGCTTCTACTAACTTTTTCGCAAGCAAAGCAGATCCCGACCAGTCTTCCATAGACAATTCAAGTGCTTGTAGAATATCTACACCTTCTGTTGTGATTGCCGCGCCGTCTTTCGCAATTACAATTAGATTTTGTCCTCTAAGAATATCCAGCATTGTTCGTATTTCCCGTTCTGATAAACCAACCACTTGTCCGAGAGCTCGTCTGCCAATTGGACCGGCCATCTTCACAAATTTTAATATGCGGTATCTTTCCTGCATTAGCTCCATCATTTCTGGGACGAGCTTTCTTTGCGCTTCCGTAAATAAATCCAATGATCAAACCCCTTCCAACAGTGTTGGTCATTATTTGTCCCACGTAGTCATAAAACGTCCCACAATGGGCAAAAAAATACTTCTGTCTGTATTATAGCTTTTTTACTCCGCTACATCAAATATTTCACATTATTTTAGAACAAGTTAATGATATCTACATATCCAATTGAACCGTGTAGAACGGGTACGCTTTCTATTTCAATGACCGGAATCATTAACATATACAATTCATGGCTTTCATCATCTTGTTCAATATCGATGGTCGTCCATGTTAATTGATAATCTTCACTGACAAGCTTCATCATCATTTCCGTCTCATCGCAAAGATGACACCCTGGTTTGGTATAAAACTTCACATGCATCCAAAACACCTCATTACTTCTATAGTCTATTCAGTATAAGTGAAAAAGGGCTTCATGCACAAATTGTTGTCTGTGCTTGAAACCCTTCATTCCTTTTACCAACTTCGACCTGCTCCTCCGCCACCGCCGGAACCACCGCCGCCGAAGCCTCCAAAACCGCCGCCCGAACCGCCTCCGCCGCCTCCCCCAAATGAACCAGGGAAGAAGATTGGTCCTCCACCTCGACGACCGCCAGAGCCACCTCCACCGCGACCTCCCTTATTCCTCATGATACGAAAAATAATATAAATCACTATGAAAAGCAATATGGGAAACGGGACACCAAAACCTGAATCACCCGAACCTGCACTTAGAGTTGAAACTTCAGCAACTGCCCCGTCCCATCCATACTCAGCTGCTATTTCATTATAATAGGATTTATAAGCCTCCATGATTGCTAAGTCGGGTTGCTGTTCATTCAAATAGGGAACTGCCACTTCGTCCATGATACGTCCGACTTTCCCATCTGGAAGCGCGCCTTCCAATCCATATCCCACTGATAGGTAAAAATGGCGGTTACCGTCTGAATTTTTTTCAGTTGTAACAACGAGCAAAGCCCCATTATTTTTTTCACTATCGCCTAATTGAAATTCTCTTAGCTTCTCCACTGCATACTCTTCGACAGGTTCATCCCCAATGCTCGGGAGGATTAATACTGCGAGTTCCGCTGTTGTCGCATTATATAATTGGATGCCTAATTGCTCAAGCTCCGCTGCCTGATCAGCAGATAGCACATTCGCTGAATCTTGTATGACCGGAACAGCGGCATCAGCCGATAATGCCGCAAAGTTTAGCGATGTGAATACAATTAGACATGCCGTCGCCAGTAAGCGGACAGCTTTATGAATCATTCCGAGTCATCTCCAAAATCGACTTCAGGTGCTTCATTTGCAGCCGCATCGGCTTTAAAGTATTCTTTTTCATCATATCCAAAGATGGATGCGACAATTTTTCCTGGGAACCTTTTTACTTGTCTATTGTAATTGGATACTACATCATTGTAATCTTTACGTGCCACGCCAAGTCTGTTTTCAGTTCCTGATAATTCATCCATCAGTTGTCTGAAGTTTTCATTGGCTTTCAAGTCAGGGTAGTTTTCCACGACGACTAGAAGACGGCTGATGGCACCGGATAATTCTGTATCGGCTGCTGCCTGGTCTTCCGGCCCTCGTGCACCTGCAAGTTTTTCACGAGATTCGGCTATATCACTGATAATTTCTTTTTCATGGCTTGCGAATCCTTTAACCGTATTGACCAAGTTCGGAATCAAATCAAGTCTCCGTTGTAATTGGTTATCGACTTGTGCATATGCCGAGTCCACATCTTCTTCAAGATTGACGAATTTGTTGTAACTTGGAACCAGTATCATAGCGAGTATTGCAAGTATAATTCCAATTACCACAATCGGACCTAAAATCTTCTTCATTTTTTCACTCCTATTCATTATTTACTCTTATTTACCCTGTTCCATAACGTATTGAAACTTTTTCCTACACTCCTATATACTCCATCTCCCTACGAAAAGATTCACCTAATATTGAAAAGCCGCAAAAAAGTATACGTACGCTTTTACTAAGCATACGTATACTTTTTTTGGATATTATAATTGTGTACAGTTTTTATCAACTATGTAAAGGAAACTTCTGCATCTCCTCGTTGCATAAAAGAGAGATTAGCAAGACCACTCAATGAGGTTGAAGCCATCTCTCATTTTTAAAAAAAGTTAGATTTACATTACGATTCTGGCCGCGGTTTCGTGGGATCTTCTTTCGGCGGTGGAACACTAGTTAACTCAGCTAATTTCATTAAATAATACGTTTCTTCACGCGCCATATGGTCGGCCATTAAAGGCGTGAGCGTTCCGAGCGTTTCCTTTTTAAGCTCCATCTCTTCTAATTCTTTAAGGAAGTTTTTAAATATCTTCATTTCTAAGTTAACGTCATTGTGGAACCTTTCTAATGCAGGGAACTTCATCACATTCGCGCGTAAGAAACCAGCCATTTCAATTGCTTTCAAATAAAAGGCATCCCAGTCTTTTTTGAAATTACGACTTTTATTTTTGAGCTGTGCCTCAACTGTGTCCAAATTTGAGTCTAGCGCCCCTGCGTGACCCGCAGCATCCAGTAACCATAAGAGATCGTGATGGAGCGGGTGAACAGCTGGTGGCATCTGTCCTCTTTCAAGACATGAAAACAATCGAATGGCTTCCTCTACTTCATTGACCATATGGTTGATAAAGGACGGAGATAAAGAAATTTTTATATTTCCAATTAAATGTTCTTGAATCAAAAACAACTTAAATGTACGAATCTCTTCACTGGCTATCTTTGATTGTATTAAGACTGCTTGTAGTAATCGTACATCTAAAGACTGTCTTGAATTGTTAAGCAGTTCGTCAAATTGTGTAATATAGTGACTGGCTGTCTTAATTTTATCGATTTCAGTTGGTGCCAATGAATTTTGAATGAAACGAGCGTGATCTCCCAATATTTGAAGCCAAAAGTGAAGTTCAAACACTGCTTCTTCTTCAATTGTTCTCGGCAAAAAATCCCCTCCATTTATCTTTACTTTCATTTGTATGAGGCAGTAGGTTTTATTATGAAAACCACGAAACTAATTCCAATTCACCATATCATTCTTGGAACAACCCAAAAGAACCTTGTCATTTTGAATAAATTTTCTTAAGTAACACATAATAAAAGTAGGAAATAAAAATAAAGGGAGTGCTTTTGTGGGAATAATGGATGGAAACCCGAAAAATGAGCCGATGCATTATGGAGAAGTAGTTGGAACGTGGGCCTATCTTGGCGCAAATAATGGGCTAATTAGTGGTTATGAATTATTTATTAATCACGCAGGTGATAAAGACCTCATTAAACTTCTACATGAGGCCATCAAAATGATGAAAAATGAAAACGATGACCTGTTAAAGTTATTGAAAGTCAATGGAGTCACCCCACCCCCTTCGTTACCTCAACGTCCTAATGCAAGTGCCGAGGAAATTCCAGTGGGCGCAAAGTTTTCGGATTTAGAAATCAGTGCGACTGTTTCCATTAATGTTGGACAAGGACTTGTATCATGCAGTGAAGTTATGGGGCAATGCCTTCGAGAAGACATCGCAGTAATGTTTGGTAAATACCATACAGAAAGAGCTTTTTTCGGTGCAAAGATGCTGCGTCTAAATAAGGAGAAGGGTTGGCTTGTCTATCCACCACTTCATAAAAGTAAAGCTGAATAAATGAAACCCAAATTCAAAAAGGCGATGGTCATTGGACCATTGCCTTTTTGTTATACATTTACACGTCTATCGATTAGCCATTTATACGCATAAAATGCTGTCGAGACGGGCTTGTAAACTGCACTTTTCACCGGACTATTTCCGGCCCGCTTTCGGCGAATTAATCATGGCAATTTCACCGAGAGGGCAAGTGTTGTGATTAAGCGCCTGTCGCGTTCCTACAATAGTTAAGTGAAAACTGCAGTTGCTTGAGAAGATAAGAATAGATGAGCTTCTATAGAGAATGCAAGTGCCCGAAGATGCAATTTCGGGCACTATAGCACGTTGTAAATTGCATTCTCTGCTAACTTTTCAAGAAAGTAACGCTTCCTTATAATGTAAATAGAGACAACATAGTAGAAGGTACGAGCGGTCAAAATTGTATCTTTGACCGCCTCTCTCCTATAAGTTGCGATTTACTCTTTCGTCCCGAAAAGCTTCGGTACTACTTGTACCAGTGTCTTTGGAGAGCGACGAATGAACAACCACCATACGATTACCGAAAAAAATAATTAGGGATGCGACGAATTCGCATCCCTAATTATTAAGACATCTCGATAACGGTATAGAAGTCATTCAATTTAAAGCGATTTAAAAGCAACTATACAAATAGCACTTAGTGTTTGATCAAATTATTTTCTAGTTATTTTGTTAATCAATAGGTAATAAACTTACACGCATTTCTCCGTTTTAAAAAACCTTTTTACGATCGCGTTCATCTTTTAACATTTCAACAGCTTCTCTGAATCGTAAGGAGTGAATGTTTTCTCTCTCCCTTAAAAATGCCAATGAATCATTGATGAGTGGATCATCTGAAACGTCAATCAGCCATTGATAGGTTGCTCGAGCTTTTTCTTCCGCTGCAATATCTTCATACAAATCGGCAATTGGATCGCCTTTCGCTTGGATATACGTTGCGGTAAACGGTACACCGCCCGCATTTTCATAGAAGAGAGCATGTCCGTGGTTAACAAAATGCGCGCCTAGTCCAGCTTCGACAAGTTGTTCAGGTGTAGCATCTTTCGTTAATTTATACATCATTGTCGCAAGCATTTCTAAATGTGAGAATTCTTCCGTTGCGATGTCATTCAAAAGACCTATCACCTTACCTGGAACCGTATAACGTTGATTCATATATCGGAGCGCAGCCGCAAGTTCCCCGTCTGCACCTCCGTATTGCTCCATCACGTACTTCGCAAGTGTTGGATTACACGTACCTACCTCAACCGGATACAACAGTTTTTTCTCATAGACCCACATAGCTAATCTCCCTTCTCATCGTTGCCATGGCCATGGTTCTTGATTCCAGCGCCAGCCGATTTCAATAGCCTGTTTGGATGGAATAGATGTCAGAGATAAGGGTCCGTATTTATTTTCATATTGGCACCGAACTTTAGCAGCTTCCTTAATTGCTTCCCGCCACTGATCTAGCGCTTCAGCGTCATCTGGATGGGTATCAGTGTACAACGTTAATTCGACGACGACAAAGTCTGCCTGCTGCACCATCAACATCATATGGCGTTCTTCTTCAAACGCGTTCATGAAATTCCCTCTTCCCGTGAGAACCCATCGTCAAACGCGGGCCAAAGCGTTCCGCGACGCAGTGCTTCTGCAGGAGAATACTGAGGAAGGCCAGGCTGCTGAAAACTCGTAAAAATCTGCGGAGGTAACACGAAAGTCTTTACCAGTATAGGCGGACATGGATCAAGCGGGGAAACGAACGGTTTATAACTTCCCCGAAACATCGGACGTTCCAATTTCATCACTCCTCGAAATATTGTATGAAGAGAACGTTATTTTGCTACTATTGCTTTTGTTTAGCTAAAGGTAAAGCCAATGTAAAGATTAGAATAAGTAAGCAGAAAATAACTCCGAACAAAGTGATTATTAGCCAATCCAAATAAACACTCCTTTGTCTTCAGGAAATACGCCCAGTGACACTTAGTATATGTAGGTAAACGAATTTTGTTAAAAAGGAATTGAAGTAACTGTGAGAATCTAAAACTTTGATCAAAACAAAAAGTTAGGCAAAAATCGCCTTCCTTTTTCTATTTCAAATATGCGCCGCTTGTTCTTCGCTCCAAAAAGATAAGAACTCTATTTGAGATGCATAGTAAGCGCGTTATTGGAGATTCTAAAGTTAATTAATGACTAAATGGTTTCACTTCAAAGCTTGATAACATTTGAAATTACAATAGGAGGTTCTACAATAATGACAAATCAAAACATGAACACGAATGCAAGTGCTGACAAGAAAAAGAAAGATCCAACTACTTTTACAGCCTATGGAGATCCTGTAAAGGCCTCTTCACCTACTATTAATAATGATTTTAAGAAAGCAACTTCCACAATTGCTGAAAGTACTCAGAATGGAAATAGTCGAAAAGATTAAAAACTCCATACCATCTGTATTTGCAAAATCAGCAATAGCTGATGAATTTGCTTTTATCATAATTTAACTTTTAACGATAAACTTTTCTCGTACGAGCTATTTCTTCGTGTTCCAAGTGACCGCACACCGTCTGGGCTATTAATTTCACAACTGATTACGTTTCCATTATTAGGTACTTTACATTGCAAAGGTGGCGGCAAGTCCTTAAACTTCGAAACACTAGAACGGATTGTAAACGCCATGAAGACGCTCGGACGCAACGGTAAGCTGTACGGAATAAACGATATTCTGACGATTGAATAATAAGAATAACCGAAAAAGGCTACGCTTGATGGCGCGGCTCTTTTTATGTCGTGCGATATCCGCATGGCTAAACGAAAAAAGCCTGTGCTTGATTGCACTAGGCTTTCCGCTCCTTATATATGAATCCATTTAATGTCGTACCTTATTCTTTCGCTAACTTTTTTGCGTGCGTGTCGTAATACTCCACCACCACATCCACTTCGACTTCCGGCTCTACTTCCGGTGTAAATAGCCATATGACAAATAATACGCCAAACGTGCCACCCCATACCACTACCCAACGCTTGTACCACATTTTCAATAAAATAACCCCCAACGAAATTTTATTTTGGCACTATTCTGATTATACACACTTCCAAATATTTCCGCTATAGCGAAAAAACTATATTAATAGGGAATTTGGGCAGCCGGGTTTTCGACTATTCGCCCAATCGCTTTATTGACTTCCGCTAATAGCGACGCGTTCACTGTTTTTAGACAAGGAAAAAACCCCCATTCAAAATACGTATTTTCTACGTAAATGAAAGGAGGTTAGCGGAGGTCGCGTAGTGCTTGCGACCAATAACGTTGTTGCAACGTCACTTTAAATGCCCTCGGCGAGAATCGAACTCACATCTTAAGCTTCGGAGGCTCACGTGCTATCCGTTGCACCACGAGGGCGTTGCCTTATTAAATAATGTTGTGTTGTAACAGTCAAGACTAAGTATACTAGTGCGGCAACACGATTGCAATGCTTATTTTAAAGCGTTATATTTGACCTTCGTTGACCATACTATGTATGATAAAGTTACAGTTGAAACGATATCTAGTTTCAATAGACCTACAATCTATCCACCTTGAAGGAGGAAATGGAATGAATCTAATACCTACAGTAATTGAACAGACTAGCCGTGGTGAACGTGCTTACGACATCTATTCCCGTCTATTGAAAGACCGTATTATCATGCTCGGAAGTGGAATCGATGACAACGTTGCGAACTCTATCGTTGCTCAACTTCTATTCCTAGAAGCTGAAGATCCAGATAAGGACATTTCCATTTATATCAACAGTCCTGGAGGAAGCGTTACAGCTGGAATGGCAATTTTTGATACGATGCAATTCATCAAACCTGACATTCAAACAATCTGCATAGGAATGGCTGCATCAATGGGATCGTTCCTACTCGCTGCCGGTACTAAAGGTAAACGCTATGCGCTTCCTAATGCTGAAGTTATGATCCACCAACCACTTGGAGGAGCACAAGGACAAGCAACAGAAATTGAAATTGCTGCTAAGCATATCTTATTCATTCGCGAAAAACTGAACTTGATTCTTTCAGAGCGTACTGGGCAACCGGTCGAAGTTATCGCGAAAGATACGGATCGCGACAACTTCATGACAGCTGAACGTGCAAAAGAATATGGCTTAATTGACCATATCATCACACGCAGTGATATGAAAGACGCACCTAAAACAAAATAATTAGTTAGAAAGCCGATTTTCCATTTTTGGAGAATCGGCTTTTTTTTTACTTAACTGGTGATTTCACGGTGAGACACGAATCTTCTTCCCGATACCAAAGCTTTTTTCTGAAAAGAAAAAAACCGCTTCTACATGTCTTCAGACAGCAGTAACGGCGAGTTATATCAATTTTCGTTTCCAACCAGATTGACAAGTGATTCTAAAGCTTGTTCTTCGTCATTTCCTTCTGCAATTAGTGTTACGCTTGTTCCTCGTGCAATGGCAAGACTCATAATCCCCATTATACTTTTCGCATTCACTTGACGTTCGTCTTTTTTCAAAAATATATCCGCCATAAATCGATTTGCCTCTTGAACAAAAAGGGCTGCTTGCCGTGCTTGTAACCCCGTTTTCATCTTCACTTCAACTGTTCTTTCTGCCATGACAGTATCTACTCCTCTCTTGGTCCGACATCGGATTCACCGACTGCCGAGTCCACCACTGCGAAGGTTTTCCGCAATTTCTTCTATTTTTCTTAAACGATGGTTTACACCTGACTTGCTCACCATTCCGCCCGTAACTAATTCTCCGAGCTCTTTTAAAGTGATATCCTGATTGTCCACCCGAAGTCTTGCGATTTCTTGTAGTCTTTCAGGTAGTTCCGCAAGGCCGATTGTTCTTTCGATGAACTTTATATTTTCAACTTGGCGCTGTGCAGCTCCTATCGTTTTGTTCATATTCGCTGTTTCACAATTCACAAGACGATTCACACTGTTCCGCATATCCCGTATAATCCGTACATCTTCAAACTTCATTAAGGAAACATGCGCACCGACAATACTTAGAAAATCCGAAATTTTTTCGGCTTCCTTTAAATACGCGATATATCCTTTTTTACGTTCAATGGATTTTGCATTCAAATGGTATTTGTTCATCAGATCGACTAGGTCTTCACTGTGTTCTTTATAGATTGAAAAGATTTCAAGATGATAGGAAGACGTTTCCGGATTATTAACGGAACCACCTGCTAGAAAAGCACCTCGTAAATAAGCGCGTTGACAGCATCTCTTTTTCACCAATTCCTTTGCAACCTCATTTTTGAATTGAAACGTACCCGTCAAGATGTAAAGATCTTCAAGAAGATCTTTCGCACCGTTTCGAATTCGACAAATATAAACATTATTCTTTTTCAAACGCATTTTTTTTCGGACGAGCAGTTCCACTTTATATGGATACAACCTTTTCAAATTTGAATAAAGCCGTCTGGCTATAGCGGCATTTTCAGTTTGCACATCTAGACTCAACTGCTTATTGGAAAAGGATAGTGCCCCATTCATCCTGATGAATGCTGCGACTTCTGCTTTTGTACAACAATCATCTGCTTCTATCTGTGTCATTTCTTTCTTTGTTTCTGATGCAAAAGACATGATTCTTCCCCTTTCTCGGCGACAATCAGGTCTGTTCCGTTTTTATCCCATTTTCCATATAATCGATAATCCATTTAGCAACCTTTTCAGAGTCATGTATTATATTACCCTCATAGAGTAGGCCGATGTCTTTTACTACAATATTCGGGACAAGTCGTTGCAACGATTCAATGTCATTTTCGACAGGCCAAGGTGGTCCAGTCAATTTCTTGCCTTGTTGCAACGATGGAAGTACTGTGCCATTTAATAATACTGTATCAATAAATGCTTCGCCTGCATGATCATACAGTGCCTGGACATGCTCTGAGGCTGTATAGCGATAGGTCTCACCTGCTTGCGTTGCCAAGTTACTAATGTATACCTTTTTCGCTTTACACCCCAATACTGCTTTACGTATCGCCTGAACAAGTAATGTCGGTAAGATACTCGTATATAAGCTGCCCGGACCAATAATGATAAGATCAGCCGCTTTAATTGCCTCAATTGTTTCAGGTAACGGTTCAACTTCTTGAGGTGATAGATATACCCTTCGAATTTTCCGTTCGTATACAGGTATTTTCGATTCGCCTGTCACGATTGTACCGTCTTCAAGTTCTGCATGCAATGTGATTCGTTGATTTGCAGCAGGCAATACTTTCCCTTTTATGTTAAGTACCCGACTCATTTGCTCAACAGCACGGGCGAAGTCACCAGTGATATCCGTCATTGCGGCCAACATTAGATTCCCAAGGGAATGGCCTTTTAAATCTTCTGATATTGAGAAGCGATACTCGAACATTTCCTCAATAAGTGGTTCAACATCTGAAAGCGCTGCCATTACTTTCCGGATATCGCCTGGAGGTGGGATATCGTATTCATCCAAAAGCCTGCCCGAACTCCCGCCATCATCAGCGACAGTGACGACCGCCGTTAAATCGACAGGATGATATTTCAATCCGCGTAATAACGTTGACAATCCGGTTCCGCCACCGAAGACCACCACTTTTTTTATATGCTTCGATTTCGGCATAGCGTCAATCCTTTCTTTTTTCAATATCCCTATGCGTAATGAGTGTCCGATACTCCTCTTTGAACCGTGTTCCGAAAAACTCGGCGAGTGTAACAGAACGGTGCTGCCCCCCGGTACAACCGAATGCAATGACAACTTGTGATTTTCCTTCATTTTTATATTGTGGGATCAGAAACTTAAATAAATCTGTCAATTTTTCAATTAGCATCTGTGTATCGTTCCACTTCAGTACATAGTCGTAGACTTCTTTCTCTAGACCGGTTTTCGGTTTTAAGTCCTCGATATAAAAGGGATTTGGTAGGAAACGTACATCAAACACGACATCTGCATCAATCGGCATTCCGTGCTTAAAGCCGAATGACAGGAAATTCAATGTAAAACCTAAATCTTCCTTAGAGGAGAATTCAGACATGATTTTTTCCCGTAATTCTCTAGGCTTTAATCCTGTCGTATTGAATATTGAACGAGCACGTCCTTTCATCTCAGTCAATAGTAGCCGTTCCTTTTTAATACCGGTTAGTGGTAATCCACCTTCCGATAGCGGATGCGAGCGTCTTGACTCTTTATAACGTCGGACTAGCGTTTCGTCGTTGGCATCGAGGAATAAGATTCGGGAAGATACGCCTTTCATCTTCAATAAATTATCTAGTGCACCGATGAGCGAATCAAAGAGATCGCCTCCCCGCGTATCCATAACAGCGGCTATCCGTTTCATACGATTCTCCGATTTCATCATCAAATCCAGAAACATAACAAGCAGCTCTGGCGGTAAATTATCGATACAATAGAACCCCAGATCTTCGAAACTCTGCACGGCTACTGTTTTACCGGCACCTGACATTCCCGTTATGATAACTATTTCAACATCGCTGTTTGGCTTCCCAATTTCGGTCATTTCCCATCACCTTCCACAGAATTCTGGATTACTTCTTTTAATAGTTTAAATTCTTCGGTGTAAAAGAACGTCCCGTATTGTATACCCTGCTTGGAAACCGCATATAGCAAATTTGTGCGGTCTCCTTCCGCCATGGGAAGCGTCTGAAGGCTTTCAACAGAATGCCACTCAAGCACGCCTTCAGTGGTTGTTTCAAAAGGTTTACCACTGAAATCAGTTGCAATGAATGTATAAAGCATCCATTCATTTTTCACGTGTTCCCCCGTATCATCAGTAATCACCATCGTATAAACGCCTTTTAAGTATGGGTCAACCGGCTTTGCACCCGTCTCCTCGGTGAATTCCCTGACTGCCGTTTCGTAAATCGACTCACCGGGATCCATCTTTCCTCCTGGGGCCACGTACCAGCCACGGCGCGGTTTTTTCAACAATAATACACGATTGTCTTTAATGACAAGTAAGTTTACTATTCTCTGCATTTGACTATCCCCACTTTTTTAATCTGCATAATACTATTATACAACGTACCATTGGAAAACGACAAAAAAAGAAGGCTAACTACCGGATTGAACCGGCAGACAGCCTAATTTAAGCTTGCTATATCAAAAGGGGGGTCAATTGATACTTTTACTATACCCCTTTGATGTTGCATTACTGTTACAGTCAGGTTAAGGTTTCATTAAAAAGTTATGCTTCTGCGCCTAACTTTTCCATTAATTCCTCGACATATTTCTGTACAGCCTGTGCAGCTATACTGCCGTCTCCTGTAGCCGTTACAACCTGCCTCAATAACTTCTCACGCACATCACCTGCAGCATAAATGCCTGGTACAGATGTCTCCATGATTTCGTTCGTAGCGATATAACCATTTTCGTCTAGAATTCCAAGTTTAGCAAAAGGAGCTGTTAACGGATCCATTCCGATATAGACAAACATGCCATCCGTTTCAAATTCTCTTTCAGAATTATCGATTGTTGAAACAAGTGTCACGGAACCGACTTTCCCTCCATTACTGTTAACTTCTTTGACAGAAGAATTCCAGATAAATTCAATCTTATCATTTGCAAATGCACGATCTTGAAGGATTTTTTGTGCTCGTAATTCACCGCGTCGGTGAACAATCGTCACTTTATCCGCAAACCGTGTCAAATAGGCTCCTTCTTCCACAGCAGAGTCTCCGCCGCCTACAACAACTAGCTCTTTCTTACGGAAGAAAGCACCGTCACAAACCGCACAATAGCTTACGCCTCGTCCAGTGAGTTCTGTTTCGCCTGGAATACCCATCTTTTTGTATTCGGCGCCAGTCGTAATTATAATTGCACGTGCTTTATATTCTTTGTCCCCAACGACAATCGTCTTATAACTGTGTCCGTCAATAACATCTGTAACATCACCATAAGCATATTCCGCGCCAAACTTTTTGGCATGTTCAAACATTTTTGTAGAAAGATCGGGACCGAGTATATGTTCGAATCCAGGATAATTCTCAATTTCTTCCGTGTTTGCCATTTGACCACCCGGTATTCCACGTTCAAGCATTAGCGTTGAAAGGTTCCCCCGTGATGTATAAACAGCAGCCGTCATCCCCGCAGGGCCGGCACCAATAATGATGACATCATAAATCTTCTCAGTTGTCATGTGAACTTCCTCCTCCACAACATTTACAACATAAATCGTATAGGATTTTGGCCTTCTATTCAACTTTATTGCTTATGAATGACAGTGTATGGGAAGCGGCGTCACAACATTAAACATCGAATTGCGGAAGATATTCTATCAACTCACCAACGTATTTCGTCAAGGTGGGCACTGAGATACCAAATCCCTTAGCAATTGCTGTCTTGGTCACACCCGGATAACGGGATGATTGAAACATATAATCTGCCGCTGCTGCAAGCGCTCTTGGATTTCGGAAAGAATACGATTGGCTAAGCCCCGTTTCACACAAAGTAAACCACATTTGGAAAAGATGTGTCGCTTGTTTATCCAACGGACAGTATTTGGCATAGAGCAAGTCCGTCGTTTCTAGCGCCCTCATAAATGACTTATCGAACTTACTTTCCGGCATGAACTCATAGTCCAGCCCACTTGCCAGGAAAAGCCGTTCAAAATTACTTAGTTTTTCAATTTCGATATATGACGGATGTGAGATAATTTCCTGCTTATGTCCTGACTTTCCAAGAAGATAAAACCCAAACATCCTTTCACTTCTATAGGGATTTGTAATTTTACTTAAAAGAAATCCCCTATCCTGTTCAAGTGAATCCGATTTTATGATCTCTTGGACATCTTTCCAAGGCTCATATCCAACTTTCGTTGGATCTAAGTCGACTAACTTTGCATATGCATCTCTTGCAACTGTTTCGTGTCCAGAAAAATAAGCAGAATGGGAAAGCCAGAAATAATAGCCCGTATCTCCTTCAAACCCTCTTTTCTGTAAACTTCTGAGCCAGTTATATGCTTCTTTATGTCGGCCAATCAGCGCAAACGTAGCACCTAGTTTATAGCGATTTTCAATTTGATACGGTTTTATCTTCACGAGTAAAGCAAGTAAAGACTCTAAGTCCTCTTCCTTTTTTTCATAATAATAAAAGACCGCAAGATTACAGAGTGCATGAATATTTCCTTTATTACCCTCTAAAACGACATGGAGTAATTCGCTGGCTCGCTCATTTTGCCCAATGTAAAAGTAGGCAAGTGCTAAATTGTTATGCGCCGCCCAAAACTCGGGATAGTCGACTATAATTTGCTCAAGCAATTCTACAGCTGCCGTAAAATCCCCTGATTCCATCAATCGACGAGCTTTTTCCTGGAGAAAATACACTTCACCATCCGGCATTTCATCATCATTAAATGATTCTTCTTGTTCTGCAAAGTCAATAATCTCCATTGAATCATCAGCAAAAGTACCATCCGGATTAAGTGAAATATACTTTTCAGCATACATTTTTGCATCACGTAACATACCCAGATGTGCATGTACTTCTGCCAAGTAAAAGATAATTTCCTCTTCAGACGGGTCAAGTGTATTCGCTGTCATAAGCAGCTCGTGCGCTTCTTCAAAACGTCCCTCTTCCATAACAAGCACACCGTATTCCATAAGAATCTTTGGATCTTCAGGACTGAGTTCAGTCGCTCTCTTTAAATATCTTTGTGCATCATCAAAACGATCGCGCTGCATTGCTTGAACTGCTTTATTATAATAAAATTCACCGTCCGGATTGAACGAAATGACATTTTTTTCATGCTTCTTACTAAGTTTATCCAATCATATTCCCCCACAAAAATAAGAAGGAACGCAAAGTACGTTCCTTCCCGTATTGTCCCCCATTATATCATAATTAACGCGAAAATTAGCTACTTTCAACTATTTTCCTCTACGATTGAGTTTTGTTGTCGAACTTTCATCTGCTCTTCAGTGAAGATAATTTTTATCGGATTTCCTCCTGCGAACACGCCTGCCGGAATATCACGATTAACAAGGGATGCCGCAGATATAACCGCTCCGTCGCCGATTTCGATTCCAGGTAGGATCAGTGTATTCGCTCCGATTAAGACATTCTTTCCGATGACAACGTCACCAATACGGTACTCATCAATTAAGTATTCATGGGCAAGGATCGTCGTATTGAAACCGATAATTGAATTATCACCGACCTTTATCCGTTCAGGGAACATAACATCTGGCATCACCATGAGTGCAAATGACGTCTTATGTCCAACTTCCATTTTTAAAAAATTGCGATACAGAAAGTTTTTCATGGGCATGAACGGTGTATACCTTGAAATTTGAATGACAATAAAGTTTTTTGCCACTTTGAAAAATGGAACTGTCTTATATATATGCCAGAGCGAATTTGCGCCATCTTTTGCGGGGTACCTTTCAGTACGTCTCACGCCTCTATACCTTTAACCATGTGCAACAGGTCTGAAATATGTTGCAGCATAAAGTCCGGGTTAAATGACTGTAGAAATTCTTCGCCTTTTGCAGACCACGCAACTCCAGCGGTACGTACTCCAGCATTTTGCCCACCCACTATATCATGATAGTTATCCCCTATCATCAGCGCTTCATCCGCTGTGGCACCCAAGCGATTGAGAGCCAACAGAATGGGTTCTGGATCAGGTTTAGTTTTCACGACATCATCCATTGCGATGACTTCGTCAAATACACCTTCCACGTCAAGAAGCCCCAAACCTCTGATAACCATATCTTTTTTCTTAGTGGAGACAATCGCCATTTTCATGCCCGCCGTTTTCAATAACCTCAATGTTTCTGAAACACCGTCAAATTCGCTTGACAGCTCATCATGCATTGATCTATTCCATGCTCTATATTCTTCTATCAGTAATTCTGTTTTTTCAGGGTCAACCGAGTCAAATGTTTCATTCAAAGTCGGCCCAAGAAACGGCAGTATGTCAATTCGCTCATACTTCCCAGGATAATGATTACCTAGGACGTACTGGAATGTTTGTATAATCAATTCATTTGTATCAAGTAACGTTCCGTCAAAGTCGAATAAAAGTGTTGTAATTGGTTTAGCCATCTGAAATCGGAACTCCCTTCTCTTTCTTTTGTTCAGCACGTCTCCAGACAAATGCGACAATGATTGTCAACACGAAGGCTGTTATAACCCTAATTATCAATAATGGCAGAATAGGAATGCCTAACGGAATAAAAATCAAGGTGTCTTCGACAATCGCATGACAAGCTACAAGAAATATGAATGCCAGTGTCGCATCTTTTTTGCTCACGCCGTCCTCTTGTACCGCTTGAATCATTATGCCTGCACCATAAGCTAGACCGATGACTAGACCTGCAACAAGTGTCATTGAAGCATTTGGTTGAACACCGATCACTTTTGTGAAGGGTGCCAGTTTCTCTGAAAACTTTTGTAAGTAATTACGGTCTTTCAAAAACTGTACGAGAATCATGAGAGGAATAACAATCAGAGCAAGCTGCAGTACGCCGAATGATGCTTTTTGCACACCTAGCAAAAGAATTTCAAGCCACCCACTCGGCAATTCCGAAACTTTCGGAGCCATCCCGTACTGTGCCGTCTCTCCTCCGCCTTTCCACATCAGGTTTATGATAATACCTGACATAAACGCAAGTCCAAATCGCACTAAGAGCACGATCCATACCTTTACCCCAACCTTTACCGCCACGCCTGTTTCAATGAATATATTATGTGAAAAAGACAACATCACGGCAATGATGAATACTTCCTTCACTGTCAATTCTAACGACAAAATACCTGCGATCCCCGCATATAAATTGAGTGCATTACCAAGAACTAATGGAATTGCAGCTTCACCACTCAAGCCAAATATCCCCATAAACGGTGCGATTAACTTAATAAGCCATGGCAACAAAGGGGTATGCTGTAAAATGACAACAAGCACTGTTATTGGAAAAATAATTTTCCCAAGTGACCAAGTTGTACGTAGCCCCGCCTTTAGTCCATTTTGAAGTGTCCCCATTCCCCATTCCCCTTTTTCTAATCTTTATAATTCACATCAACTTTTTGAATATACCTTCTTACGATGAAAACAATAAGTGCTACGATTATAGTAACAACGGATACAAGCTGTGCCGCCCGTAGTTCACCGATAACATATAGGCTATCCGTTCGCATTCCTTCTATGAAGAAACGTCCTGCTGAATACCATACTAGATAAAAGAGGAACGTTTCACCACGCTTCAAGTTCACTTTACGCAATAAAAGAATGATGATTAGCCCAACGATATTCCACATGGATTCATACAAAAATGTCGGATGGTATGTAACGCCTTCAATGGTCATCTGATTCATGATCCAATCCGGAATAATCGTCGTTTCGAGGAACTTTTCCGAAACAGGACCTCCGTGCGCTTCCTGATTCATAAAGTTGCCCCAGCGCCCGATAATTTGACCGATTAAAAGTCCGGCTGCTGCAATATCAACCGTTTTCCAAAATGAAATACCTCTTTTTTTCGTATAAAAATAGGTCGTGATAAAGGCACCAATCAATGCGCCATGGATTGCAATGCCTCCCTCCCAGATTTGAATAATTTGGCCCGGATGGTCTTTATAGTAATCCCACGAGAATAGTACATAATAGATTCTTGCACTTATAATCGCAATTGGAACTGCCCAAATTAACAAATCAGTTAAAAAATCAGGGTGCATCCCACGTTTCACCATTTCTTTTTGAACAACAAAAAATGCGAGAATAATGCCCAGTGCAATTAGAATGCCATACCATCTAACTTCCAATGGTCCAAGCGAGAATGCAATCGGGTTTATTGCCAGTAATTCAAACATCCATCAACCATTCCTTTCTCTCACGAAGCATTAGTTTAGATTTCCATCGATTTGAGCATCCAGTTTTCTCGAAAACTCCTCTGCCGCATTGATGCCAAGCTTTTTCATCCGGTAATCCATCGCTGCAACTTCGATAATAACGGATAAGTTACGTCCAGGACGTACCGGTACAGTAAGTTTCGTCAATTCCGAATCTACAATTTTCATCTTCTCGTCATCGAGACCCAGACGTTCGTATATCTTCTCAGGATCCCAAATCTCAAGATCGATCACAATTAAAATCCGTTTATCACTTTTAACAGCACTTGCCCCAAACAACGTCATCATATCTACAATTCCAACTCCGCGGATTTCCAGCATATGTTCTAGAAGTTTTGGCGCATTTCCAATCAAAACATTTTTGGCGACTTGCCTAATTTCAACGAGATCGTCTGCCACAAGACGATGTCCCCTTTTAACGAGTTCAAGAGCTGTCTCACTTTTACCCACACCACTTTTACCGGTAATGAGGATACCAATTCCATATACATCTACCAACACTCCATGAACTGCAGTCATTGGTGCGAGTCTGCCACTAAGATAGTTCGTCAGCATACCCGAAAATCGTGTAGTCGGAATGTCTGTACTCAAAATAGGAATTCCCCTGTTGTTCGCTGCCACCATTAATTCAGTCGGCACATCCATATCATGTGCCACTATGATGGCTGGAGTTTTTTTTGTACAGAGTCTTTTCATTCGATCTATTCGTTCGGACTTCGTCAAATTTGCGAAAAACGATAGTTCCGTTTTACCAAGAAGTTGAACGCGATCTGCCAGATAGTAATTGAAATAGCCAGCCATTTCAAGACCTGGTCTTGAAATATCACTTGTATGTATTTCCCGCTCGATTCCCTGTTCGCCTGCTCTCAGTTCTAGAAAGAGCCTTTCTTGAACATCTTTCACTGTTACATAAGCCATTGATGCGCCCCCCTTTTTATCATATATCCCAAACGTCTAAGCCTCATTTTACCATGCCCACTTTCAAATGAAATGATTATGTGTCAAAACGGTCCATAAGCAGATACCTTTTTCCTACCTAGAAGGTGAGAAAAGATGTGAAGTGTAGACCGCTTGGCGCTTTGGGGATGCCTTTCGCCATGAGCCTGCGCTGGGGTTGTTCCATTATTGATAGTAAATTTGAGATGTATGGAATGAAATTATAATGTCAGTACTATTTGATTCTAATTACATTGAAGAATGACAGACTACAGATTGCAAATCTAATCCCCGTCAATGAAATGTGCCTTCATACATAGAGTATCCAGCGCAGGCGCGTCTACGTGGTAGCCGGAGCGATAAGACTTATGGAGGGATGCAGTTCAATCCCTCCCTGCTCTCCTTTCCGGCTTATCGCGGGAGGCATCCACAAAGCGGTATTAGCAGGACTTCTAATTCTATCCATTAAAAAAAGAACAGTTGTAGCACCTATAAATCGGTGCACGACTGTTCTTTCAATAACTCTGGTTGATCTATTCTTTTTTCGCATTATAACAAACAAGCACAGAACCTGTTTTTGCTTCACCAAAGATATGAAGGGGTGATGTATTTCCTTCCACGTCTTTCTTAAAGTGAATTGTCCGTTGCAACAATTGTTCTTGCTCAACAGTCCGATTGACATCATCTAGCTGAAGGTCAAGGCGACCCATGTTGGACGCGATTTCACCTGATAAGGCAGAGCCAGCAGGAATATAAATTTCAACCGATCCGCTCATTGTTTTTGCTTCAATTTTTTCTGCGGCAGGATCCGTTGTTGTAACAACGACATGTCCGTTTAGGGATTGTGCTTCTACATCTTTCACAGCCCCGTCGATATACACTCGGCCATTCAGCGTTTCCGCTTCAATCGTATTACCCGTAACGCTGTTTAATGCGATTGCACCATTCACCGTTTCAAATTCACCGTTTTTAAACGTCAATTCTGCAATCTCAATTTTCCCATTCGCAGTCTTTACACGCACTTTATCCGCTGTTGCGTCTTTCATCTTAAACGAACCGTTCATCAATTGGACGGATATTTTTGCATAGTCTTTTTTCGGGATATATAATTCAACATTCACTTGTGCCATTTTCATATCACTTGAAAGTCTAATTTTCCCTTCATCGTTAACGAACAACAATTTTTCAAGAAAATCTTTTTTGGCTTTTTCTTCTGATTCACTATTATAACTTTTCACCGTAAAGTCTGCGCGAACTTCTTCCGTTTCACCAGTGTGAATTGTTACTTTACCATTGTCAACATCAATCACTACTTTATCGATACCACTAGCATTCTTGGCCATCGTATGGGTGAATGTTTGAGAATTTCCAAACGGCGAATCGAATTCAAATGTTTTCACTTTTTGTACGGCAGTCTGCATAAATTGCATAAACCTGTCCCCGACATTAGAAAAATCTTTTCGTAAATCCTCAAGGAATTCATCCATTGAAGGATGTCCCTGTTCCTTATTCTCAGCGTTTGGTTCAACTTTTTCGAACGGATCAACTTTTTCGAAGGGATCAACCTTATCCTGTTTTTGGCTCACAGGTTCTTCGTTAGACTCATATGTTTTCTTTTCTATTGGTTGTGCAGTTGCTGGTTGGTTCGTCTGTCCCAATGCTTCTAGAAGTGTCAATGCTTCGTCAGTCGTGATTGTACCGTTTTCCAACATTGTTAAAATCCGTTTCCGTTCAGTTTGCATAATTACTCCTCCTAGTATGGTGGTGATTCGGATTTCTCCGTAAATTTACATCTAAGTATATATACGAACAGATGTGAAAAAAGTTTCATTTCACAACTTTTTCAGCATCCTCAATCATAATCTCCATCCTTTTTCTTTCCCGTTCAAGAATCGGTTTTAAATAGTATCCTGTATAGGAAACACTAGACTCAGCTACTTTTTCAGGAGTACCTGTCGCAATAACTTTTCCGCCTTTGTCACCGCCCTCAGGACCTATATCAATAATGTAATCAACGGTTTTTATCACATCAAGATTGTGTTCAATTACCAACACAGTATTTCCCGTATCCACAAGTCTCTGTAACACAACTAGTAATTTGGCAATATCATGGACATGCAAACCGGTGGTCGGCTCATCAAGGATATAGAACGACTTTCCGTTTGAGCGTTTATGCAATTCAGATGCCAGTTTCACACGTTGTGCCTCACCACCTGACAATGTTGTCGCAGGCTGTCCAAGCTTTATATAACCTAGCCCCACATCTACAATTGTTTGAAGTTTACGGTTTATCTTTGGAATGTTTTCAAAGTACAATAATGCGTCATCCACCGTCATCGCTAGAACATCCGCAATATTTTTCCCTTTATATGTTACTTCCAGTGTTTCACGATTATATCGTTTTCCATGACAAACCTCACATGGTACATAAACGTCTGGTAAGAAGTGCATTTCTATTTTAATAATCCCATCACCGCGGCATGCTTCACAGCGGCCACCCTTAACGTTGAAGCTGAAACGACCTTTTTTATATCCCCGAACTTTCGCCTCATTCGTCGATGCAAAAACATCTCGGACATCATCGAACATGCCCGTGTAGGTCGCCGGATTGGACCTAGGCGTACGTCCGATTGGTGATTGATCAATTTCAATAACTTTTTCAAGTTCCTCAAGACCAGTTACAGTTTTATATTGTCCCGGCTTCTGCTTTGATCTGTTCAGTTTCTGGGCAAGTACTTTATAGAGAACTTCATTGACTAGTGAACTTTTCCCTGAACCTGAGACGCCTGTAACCGCTATAAATTGCCCTAGCGGAATATCTACATTTACATTTTTTAAATTATTTTCAGAAGCGCCCTTAATAACGACTTCACGGCCATCAGGTTTACGTCGTTCCAAAGGCAGCTGTATGAATTTTTTGCCACTTAGATACTGACCTGTCAGTGATTTCGGATCATTCATCACGTGTTCAGGCGTACCCGCAGAAACGATTTCT
The DNA here is from genome assembly GCF_057669885.1 of Sporosarcina sp. Y1011. Taxonomy (NCBI): domain Bacteria; kingdom Bacillati; phylum Bacillota; class Bacilli; order Caryophanales; family Caryophanaceae; genus Sporosarcina; species Sporosarcina sp. Y1011. The sequence goes on from NZ_JBYHFP010000014.1 coordinate 73,906, forward strand.
CCGCCCGCGACACCTGCACCTGGTCCTATATCTATCAAATAATCAGCAGCCATCATTGTATCTTCATCATGTTCAACGACGATTAGTGTGTTGCCAATATCACGCATACTTTTAAGTGTACTAATCAGCCTATCATTATCACGTTGGTGAAGTCCTATTGATGGTTCATCCAAAATGTAGAGGACACCTGTTAGTCTCGACCCAATTTGTGTTGCCAATCGAATTCGTTGCGCTTCTCCTCCAGAAAGAGTTCCCGCTGCTCTTGAAAGCGACAAGTAGTCGAGTCCTACATTAATAAGGAATCCAAGCCGCTCTTCGATTTCTCGTAAAATGAGTTTCGCGATTTGTGTATCTTTTTCAGAAAGTACAAGATTTTTGAAAAACCGGTCTGCTTCAACAATGGAGAGTTCCGTCACTTTCCCGATATGGACATCGTTTACTTTGACCGCGAGTGATTCCTTTTTCAAACGGTAACCTGCGCACGTCGGACATGGTCGCTGTGACATGTACTTTTCCATTTGTTCCCGAATATAATCCGATGATGTTTCCTTAAAACGACGTTCCACATTTGCTAAAACACCTTCAAAATAAATGTTGTTATCCCGCGTTCCCCCGAATTCGTTTGTATAACGGAATCGGATCTTTTCATCGTCTGAACCATTTAATAGTTTATCAAGGTCGTCCTGTGCTAATTCACTAACCGGCACATTCATGGCTATACCAAAATGATCTGCGACAGTTTTTAAAAGTTCCGGATAGTATTGAGAACTTGTCGGAGCCCATGGAACAATTGCATTATCTTTTAAGGTGAGTGTTAGATCTGGTATCACTAACTCCGGATCTACCTCTTGTTTCGTCCCTAGCCCATCACATTCCTGACAAGCACCAAACGGACTATTGAACGAAAACATTCTCGGTTCCAATTCACCAATTGAAAACCCGCATAATGGACAAGCATGGTGTTCACTAAACAGGATTTCTTCTCCATCCATAACGTCAACCATTACAGTTCCTTCAGCGAGCCGAAGAGCTGATTCAAGAGAGTCACTCAGACGCGGTGCTATGTCTTCCTTAATGACAATCCGGTCAATGACGACTTCTATTGTATGCTTCTTGTTTTTGTTCAATTCAATATTGTCATCCAAGTCAATGATTTCACCATTTACACGTATACGCACGTAACCTTGTTTCTTTATATCTTCAATCAGTTTGACATGCGTTCCCTTTCGACCTGAAACAATCGGTGCAAGCACTTGAATTCGTGCACGATCTGGCAGTTTCATCAGATGATCGACCATTTGCTCAATTGTCTGCGATGAGATTTCTGTTCCATGAATTGGACAGATTGGTTTCCCTACACGTGCATAGAGAAGTCGTAGATAATCATATATTTCAGTTGCAGTTCCGACAGTAGAACGAGGATTACGACTTGTCGTTTTCTGATCAATTGAAATCGCGGGCGATAGCCCTTCAATAACATCAACGTCAGGCTTGTCCATTTGTCCTAAAAACTGTCTGGCGTAAGAGGACAAAGATTCAACATACCTTCTTTGCCCTTCAGCGTAAATTGTATCGAAAGCAAGTGAAGATTTCCCGGAGCCGGAAAGGCCGGTCATAACGACTAGTTGATCACGAGGAATCTTCACATCTATATTTTTCAAGTTATGCGCACGTGCGCCCTGTATGACGATTTCTTTATTTTTCATAAAATCCTACCTTTCAGACTTCAACTCCAAGATCGTATCCCTAATTTCAGCAGCACGTTCGAAGTCGAGTGCTTTTGCAGCTTCTTTCATCTCTTTCTCTAGAGTTACTAGAAGTGTCATTTTTTCGTCCTTCGTCAGTTTCTTGCCTTGTGTCACCTTTTCTAGATAAGTAATTGCTTCTTCAGATACGAGCGTTGCACGGATGACGTCGCGAATTTCTTTCTTAATAGTTGTCGGTGTTATGCCATGTTTCACGTTATATTCTCTTTGAATATCACGGCGTCGACGGGTTTCATCAATCGCTTTCGTCATGGAATCCGTCATTCGGTCGGCATACAAGATGACGTGACCATTTGAATTACGTGCTGCACGCCCCATCGTCTGGATGAGAGCACGCTCGGAACGAAGGAATCCTTCCTTATCCGCGTCTAGAATCACAACAAGTGATACTTCCGGAATATCGATTCCTTCTCTCAAAAGGTTAATGCCGATTAGTACGTCATATGTTCCAATTCTCAGTTCCCGAATTATTTCAATTCGTTCAAGCGTCTTGATCTCAGAATGAAGATACTGTACTTTTATACCAATTTCTTTTAGGTAGTCAGTTAAATCCTCTGACATTTTCTTCGTCAATGTCGTAATTAGTACCCGTTCGTTATTTTTCGTCCGTTCTCTAATTTGACCAATCAAGTCATCTATTTGTCCATTAATTGGACGGACTTCAATCGTCGGATCCAGTAGACCTGTTGGACGAATAATTTGCTGAATCATTTCGGGTGTATGTTCAATTTCGTAAGGACCGGGTGTTGCAGAAACATAAATAGCTTCATGTACATGACCTTCAAATTCCTGGAAAGTTAGCGGCCTGTTGTCAAGCGCTGAAGGTAAACGAAAACCATGTTCCACAAGTACTTTCTTCCTTGCCTGGTCACCGTTATACATTCCACGTATTTGAGGAAGTGAGACATGACTTTCATCTACAATGACTAGGAAATCATCTGGAAAATAGTCAAGGAGCGTGTAGGGTGTTGCCCCCGGCGGACGAAGTGTCAAATGGCGGGAATAGTTCTCTATACCAGAACAGAAACCCATTTCCCTCATCATTTCAAGGTCATATCGCGTCCTCTGTTCAAGGCGCTGCGCTTCTAAAAGCTTGTCTTGACTGCGGAATTCTTTCAAACGTTCTTCTAGTTCTATTTCAATATTTTCAATTGCCTTTACCATTTTGTCATCACCCGTAACGAAATGGGATGCTGGAAAAATGGCAACGTGTTCTCGTTCACCCAGGATTTCACCAGTAAGTGAATCCACTTCACGAATGCGTTCAATTTCATCGCCAAAAAACTCGATTCGGAGGCATTGTTCATCCTGTGAAGCTGGCAAAAGTTCGACAACATCGCCGCGCACCCTGAATGTACCGCGTGTAAAACTTATATCATTCCGTTCGTATTGAATATCTACAAATTTACGGAGCAACTCATTGCGTCCAATCTCCATTCCCGGTCGCAGCGATACTACATGTTCATTATATTCTGTCGGGGAACCGAGACCATAAATGCATGAGACGGAAGCGACGATTAGTACATCATTCCGTTCAAATAAAGAAGATGTAGCCGAGTGTCGCAACTTATCAATTTCATCGTTTATACTTGAGTCTTTTTCAATGAAGGTATCTGTATGAGCGATGTATGCTTCCGGCTGATAGTAATCATAGAAACTGACAAAGTACTCAACAGCGTTATCAGGGAAAAATTCTTTAAATTCACTATATAATTGACCAGCAAGTGTTTTGTTGTGGGCAATGACAAGTGTTGGTTTATTAATTTCTGTTAAGACGTTCGAGACTGTGAATGTTTTTCCGGTTCCAGTTGCACCGAGTAAAGTCTGGTGCTTCTCTCCCCGTTCATGACCCTCCAAAAGCTTCGCAATTGCATACGGCTGATCGCCTTGTGGAGTGTAAGGGGCTTGCAATTTAAATTTTTGGTTCATCGAAGTCACTCCCATATATACTACTTCTATCTTATCACTTTACCCATCTTTTGACGAGTAAAAAGCGAACATACGTTTTTCAATGGATTTATTTTCTAATTAAAGCGAAAAAAAACGCTGCATGTCTATTCAACATGTAGCGTCAACTCACTTTTCAATCATTCTCTTCAATTTTAACAAGTCTTTCTGAATACAATAAGAAGGCGCTTTCATCCCGACAATCGAGTGCTGCATCAATTAAAACCGCGAGTCGATACTTCGTCTGCTCCCTGTGTAAATGTTTTAAGAAAAGATCCAAATAAATTTCATTCAACAACTTTTCCGCTTGAAGCGAAGAACTGTTTTTTCCGACGGCCTTCAAAAACTCGGCATATGAATAGTTGTTCTCCATCGCTCTCACCCCTGATGCCTTTTATATAGTATATCTAATTTCAGAGAGAAGTTGCAAGGGTTTTTTGAATATTCTATTTTTAAACTTTTACAAAAGATAAATCCCGTCTGCAATTACTTACAAACGGGATGAATTTACCTTATTCGTCTTCCTTCTTTTCCCCAGTCAATCTAATAGTAGCTTCAGAAGTAATGAGAATGACAGCCCCTACTAGAAATGGTATTGTCGAGACTCCATAAAGATATAGGGAAGCAACTGTAACAACCGCTGCTTGAATCCATTGAACCGAACGAACGATTTTCCTAATTGAGCCAGGTCGCGTGTCTTCCTTCTCAGGAAACAGCATATCCATTCGGAAATCATCCCCCGCACGCAATGCATAAATAAGCTGAACTGCCGAGGCAAATGCAAGCGCCCCAGAGAAAATGAATACAACAATTGGGAATGGAATGAATATCGCACCAAGTGCTGAAATTACAGTCAACCTCACCCATAACCAAAAAATATCATCCGTTCGAATAAATGTACGCTTAATCAGGTAGGTCTGTGAAACACTCTTGCCGAAAGTGGGAGAACCTGTTATAAATCCAAGCCAACCTCTTCTACTAACGGATCCTTTCAGATGCGGAACGTCCGTAAAGTAGTTAGCGAACCGGTAAAACCGCATCATACGATTCTGTTCAAGTGAAATAAAGTGATCGTATGGGAAAGGCTTTACCATCCTCTTTTTCCGCCAGTAGAAGTTGTACATTCCGATAAGGACTGCAATAACTGGAATGTAAAGGAAACTTCCTACAAGGAAAGCATAAATAAGTATTCCCGCCAATAAAAACCGCAGGGCCCTGTCCAACCAGACCTTTTCTCCATCTAAAACATGCCTGAAATTATATTCCGACTCAACGAATGCCCACTTAATAAGCACTATGAAGATTGCGATGGCGATGAATTCTGTTTTCGTTCCAGTCCCCGTGGCAGAAAGTAACGGGAGTGCCACTATATAAAGAATAAAAGGCAATGGCAATTGTGAGAAAAAGCTCCAACTTAAAGATCGTTTTATATAAGAACTTAGTTTATTTTCTAGCGGCAAAAAGTATACCGTATCTGCCGGTTTCAAGAGTGTCACGGGTGGTGATATAGCAAGGACAGCACCAAGTATGACAGCCGTCAGTAGAGCCGCTGGAAAGTCTGCTGGCACTTCTTTTAGCCACTCACTATACGTGTATCCCCCCGCTCCAATTGTAAAAACAAGAACAATTGCCAAGTGTCCCGTAAATACATATTTCAAATACTTTTGAAGTTCGGTTATATAATGGACGAACCGAGAACCCCATATTTCACGCAAATTGTTCATTGTCATGATCCTCTGTCATCGCAATATACAAGTCATCCAATGATGCTCCTGGTCGTCCGAATGCTTTTCTCAAGTCATCCATCGTCCCTTCCGCCCGCACTCGTCCTTCGTGCAGCAAAATGATCCTGTCGCAATGTTTTTCCGCGGTCGACAACACATGGGTCGACATGAGGATGGAAGCCCCGTTTTCTGTTCTTTCCGTCATCTGTTCCAACAGTGATTTGATAGCAATCGGATCAAGACCTACAAATGGCTCATCAATAATATATAAAGAAGGATTGACGAGAAATGCACACATAATCATTACTTTTTGGCGCATCCCTTTTGAAAAATGTGCAGGAAACCAGTTTAAACGCTTCTCCATACGGAATTCTTTCAATAGCTCATCCGAACGAGCATCAAACACTTTTTTATCAAGACCGTACGCCATTGCTGTTAACTCCAGATGCTCCTTGAGCGTCAACTCTTCATAAAGAATTGGCGTTTCTGGAATATAAGTGAACGCCTTTCTATACTTTTCGGAATCCTCGCTGAACGTCACCCCATTCACTCGGATTTCTCCGCTATGGGGATTCATCAATCCAATAATATGTTTAATAGTCGTACTTTTACCCGCCCCATTGAGCCCAATTAGACCTACTAGCTCACCTTGTCCGATGTTAAAGGATAAATCATGCAGGACAGGCTTGCGTGTATAGCCTCCTGATACGTCTTTCAATTCAAGAATTTCCATACCCAACCTCCATTCTTCAATTCATTTTAGCAAAATACTGTGCAAAAAGCTTTCTACTTCATGCAGCTGCTAGTTAAAAATATGCTACACTTGTCCCATTCATGAAAAGGAGTGACGAAATGACTGCATGTATTTTTTGTAAAATCATTGAAGGCACCATCCCTAGTGTCAAAATCTATGAAGACGAGCACGTAATCGCTTTCATGGATATTATGCCTGTAACGAAAGGGCATACCCTAATCATCCCTAAAACACATCGCGAAAACATCTATGATTTAACTTCGGAAGAAGCGGCCCAGCTGTTTTCGGTTGTTCCGAAAATTGCCAACGCACTAAAAGATGAATTCAAACCTTCAGGAATGAATTTACTCCAAAACAATGGTGCCCCCGCCGGTCAAGCCGTGTTTCACTTTCACTTGCACCTTATCCCTCGTTATGATGAAACGGATGGGTTCCAACCGACATTTGAGACAAATGAAGCAGAATCAGACCAAGAACGCATTCAGGAAATTGCACAAAGCATCCGCACAAAGTTGAGAAGTTAAGCTTGCAAAGTTTCTGAAAACAGTGTAATATTTGTAATAAGTTTTTCGTTGCCGATCATGAGGATACGTCAAGAAAAACTAAAATACTAGATGAGCCGAGGAGAGATTAGAAATGAAAACAAAAAATCTTGTGTTGATGTCATTATTGACTGCTGTGGGTACTGCATTATATTTAATCATTCCCCCAATTGCCGGTGGAATGAAGCCTGATTTCATGCTAACAATGATGTTTATTGGCATATTGTTATTTCCGGAAGTACGTAGTGTATTTTTACTAGGAATGACAAATGGTATCCTATCTGGAATGTTTTCATCCCTTCCAGGAAGTCTAATCCCGAATGTTATCGATAAATTAGTAACTGCATTTGTAGTCTATCTGGTTATTATCGCCTTCAAAAAGATTGCTAGCAACCTAGTAGCTGCTACTGTCGTTGCAGGGCTAGGTACATTACTATCAGGAACTATTTTCCTTTCAGTCGCAATTTTCATATTCAACATAAATCTACCATTTTCAGTTTTATTCCTAACAGTTGTACTTCCAGCTGTTGCAATGAATGCAGTTGCCTTTTTCCTGATCTATCCAATCGTTACAAACTTGGTAAAACGATCTTCGTTCAAAACTGCATTATCCAATTAAAATGACTACTCAAGCTTTCTGTCTACAAGAGGAAAGCTTTTTTTGATTGCTCAGAAACCTTATAAGTGTTTTAATTAAACTATAGCAAGGAATACTATTCATATACAGGAAGGAGTGCATTTTAGAATGAAAGCATCTACATTTTTCACCGGACTAGCAGCAGGTTCAGTCGCGGCTGCGGTTACGGTATTATATTCAACACCGCAATCAGGAAGACAACTACGAACATCTGTAAAAAGCGCTTCCAGCGACATGAAAGAGATGTTTAAAGATGTAAAAGTTAAAGTTGCTGATTTAAAAGAATCCATTTCACATTTGAAGAAAGAATCACGTGAAACTGTTCCCTCTGCAATTGAAGGGATAAATGATTCTGTTGAAAAATGGCAACAGTCTACTGAGCCAAATAGAGAACGGATGGAGAAAGAAATTGCTGCAATCCAAACCGCTCTTGAAGAACTCGAACAGACTATCGCGGCACAACAAAAATAAATTTAAATCCAATAATGCAGTCAGATTCTCACTTGAAGACTACGCTTTGCAGGTCTTTTTCGTGTGATTGTGACTGCGTTTTTTTCTTTTTACTTCTATTTCCCACTAAAGTTATTATCTAATTAAAAGTTTTTTTGCAATTCTTACTTTTTTCTTCTTTGCTTTCCTGCTATAATAAAAAGAAGCGTAAAAAAATAGGAAGTAGGTGTTACAATGGCAGATCAAAGATATTCACCAAAAGAAGCAATGATTTTCAGTCAAAGGGTTGCGCAGATGTCAAAAGCACTTTGGAAAGCTGTTGAAAAAGATTGGCAACAGTGGATAAAACCTTATGACTTGAATATTAATGAACATCATATTTTATGGATTTCCTACCATCTTCAAGGAGCTACAATTTCCGATATAGCTAAATTTGGAGTTATGCATGTATCGACCGCATTCAACTTTTCGAAGAAGTTAGAAACACGGGGTTATTTGCGCTTTTATAAAAAAGACGATGACCGACGTAATACATATGTAGCAGTGACAGATGAAGGTGAAAGACTCATACTCGAAATGAACGAAAACTACTATAACACCAACCATGGTATTTTGGAGGGCTCTCTGCCGATAAAAAATCTTTACGGCAAATTCCCGGAATTCCTGGAGGTCATGTCTGTGGTTAAAAATATTTATGGTGAGGATTTCATGGAAATCTTTGAACGCGGTTTTGAAAATATTAAAGATGCTTATGATGATTCCACAGGCGAAATGATTGCAGTTAGTCAAACAAAAGATCCCGAAGAATCTAAAAGCCCAGTATTTTCCTCAGAGGAAAATTAATTTCATTTTATACTCACTTCTGCTATGATTACCTTGGTACGTTAAAGGGGAGGAATAGATTTGATCCTATTTATCACAATTCTGTTCTCATTATTCTATCTGTTTCAGATCAATAAAATGACATATGCGCTTTGCGAGTCCAAAGAGATTCCCGAGGAAAAGCAACCGAAAATATACACGACCGTAAACGTTCTTGTAACAATACTGATTGTGTCATTTTACCTAGAAATTCTGTTACAAGTATAAAAAAAGTCCACTCCCTTTTGTACGGGAATGGACTTTTTTCATTTTGAAGCTTCTGACACTAGCGATTTAACGCTTTTCTCATCTTAGTAAACGAAGGCTGCACCGACAATGATTAGTAAGATGAACAATACAACAATCAACGCAAAGCCCGAAGAACCCTGGTTATATCCGCTCATAAGAGCACCCCCTCTCTCTCTATGTATCCTATGCGGAATCATTGAGCCTTTGTAGGCAGATTATCCGAGGGGAACCTTTTTGTTTTAGAATCGTTTTATGATATGATATCTACTGTTGCACATAAAAGTTAGGGGAGATTTCAAAATGAAAAAAACTGTTTTAGCACTTACAATGGCTGCATCCGTTCTTGTACTTTCAGCATGTAGTGACAAGAATACTGATGAGGAAATCATTGCTACTTCTAATAATGGCGATATTACAAAAGCAGATTTATATGATGAAATGAAAGATGCAATTGGAATCCGAGTTGTTGAAAACCTAATTCTCCAACAAGCGATTGAAAGTGAATATAAAGTTTCAGATGAAGAAGTAAAAGAAGCGATTGCATCACAGAAAGAACAATATGGTGATAGCTTTGAAATGTACCTATTGCAAAATGGCATGACAGAAGAGTTCTTCGATAAAAATGTTAAATCCCAATTGATTCAACAAAAAATGATTGAATCCATTGAAGTAAGTGATGAAGAAATCAATGAAGGTATCGCTAACAAGAAAAAAGAAATCAATGCACGTCATATTTTAGTAAAAGATAAAAAGACGGCAGACGAAGTTCTTGTTAAATTGAAAGACGGCGGTGATTTCGCGGAACTTGCGAAAGAATACTCCACTGAAGAAGTTGCACAAGAAACAGGTGGCGATTTAGGTTGGTTCGGACCTGGTAAAATGGTCCCTGAATTTGAAGAAGCTGCATTCGCACTTAAAAAAGGAGAAATCAGTGAGCCTGTAAAATCAAGCTTCGGTTTCCACATCATTGAACTTGTTGACACACGTGAAGCTAAACTTGAGCAGACAGACGAAGAGCTCAAGGCAGAAGTCACGGACGGCCTCAAGAAAGTTAAATTCGAAGAGAAACTTGTCAAGCTGTTGAAAGACTCAAAAATCGATATTAAAGCGGATGAGTTTAAAGACGCACTTGAAGGTTACCTTCCAACTGAAAAAGCTGACGAAACTGAAAAAACCGACAAAAAATAATACGTTGAACAAAGTCGCGGGAAGGTTTTATATAAAGGCTTCCACGAGATTTTATAATTCCGGTTCTAAGTCAAATGTTGGGGTGATGTGATTTGCACGTCAC